>JASFTV010000083.1:0-12080 GCA_050050615.1 Desulfobacteraceae bacterium | reverse complement strand
GTTAATCTAAAGGTTTGACAGTTAAGTTCACCGAATCCGATTTACCCACAAGTAACCGCTGGAGCTTTGGAAACAGTGCCGTGATTGTTTTCTCAAAAAGATTTTTGTGTCTTCTAACAGCCACCCCGATTTTTTTCTTGGCGTGCGGTATCTTTGATCGCCCGGAGGAGAGGATTGTGATCACCGTAGGGAGCAGGGATATCACCTTCCAGAAACTGAGGAGAGAAATCAAACGCATGAGCTATGAGATGGAAATCACGGGCCAGGCGGCGCACCAAGTCCTTGAACCTTTAGTAAATAAGATCATTGATCATTATTTGATCCTGGAATACGGCAAGGAGCGCGGCATCCATGTCTCAAAGGTGGAACTGAAATCCGCTTTGGATGATATACAGAAGGAATACTCGAAAGAAGATTTTCAGGAAATGTTGCTTCAGGGATATATTGATTTTGAGGCATGGAAGGAGGCATTGAGAGAGCGACTCCTCATTAAGAAGATCATACAGAAAGTGTCCGAGGAAGTGACCCCAGTGTCCTCTCAAGAAATCAAAGCCTATTACGATTCTCACCACGATGAGTTCAGGTCCCCCGAAATGGTCAAATTCAGGCAGATGGTGACAAAGACCAGAGAGGAAGCTGAAGGTGTTCTGAAGAGACTCGCTGCGGGAGGGGACATGACTGAGCTGTCCATGAAATACTCTAAGAAACCCGGTATGGAAAATGTGGGGGAGCTGAGCTGGATTGCTAGAGGTGATCTGGAAGAATCTATGGAAAAGGCCATCTTTTCATTAGAGGTTGGTGAGATAAGCGACGTCGTAGAAACGCCCTACGGGTTCCATATCTTTCAGGTTGTGGAAAAGCGGCCTGAAGGATTCAAAGCCCTGCCCGAAGCATTGGCAGAAGTTGAATCAAAACTGTCTCGCCAAAGAAAAGAAGAATTTTACAGAGAATGGCTGAAAAGTCTGCGGGATCTCATCCCCGTCAAAGTAGACCACGAACTATTGAATACGCTGGAGCTAGGATAAATGAGATGTAAGAGATTTCTATGGGGATTCAGTGGTTCGGTTTTGATGACGTTGATATGTCTTCAACCTCTCTTTGCTGAGGTTTGTAATAGGGTCGTGGCCATTGTAAACGATGAGGTCATCACCCTGCATGAACTGAATAAAAAGATCAAGGAGATGACGGGACTTGCTCCCGAGGATCTGAAGTTGCAGGGCAAAGGCGCCTATCTAGCGACACGGCGTAGAATCCTGGAGTTCTTGATTGATGAAAGGATCTCTCAAGAGAAGATAAAGGAAATGGGCATCAAGGTGAGTGACAGACAAGTGGACGCGACTATCGAAAAGGTAAAAAGAGACAACCAGTGGACCCATGAAGATCTTTTGTACAGACTCGAGAAACAGGGGCTGACCTTTGAAAAGTATCGAGAGAGAATGAAGAGAGATCTTGAACGAATGAATCTCATTGAATTTGAGGTCAAGTCTAAAATCATTATAAGGGAAGAGATGATTGGCGAGTTCTATGAGAAGCACAAAGAAGAATTCAGCAGGGAAGACAAAGTTCATCTCGCCGGCATCTTCCTAACGTGGAAGAACCCTGAAGACGAAGAGGAAAGAGGTCGAGTCCGTGAGAAGGCAAAAGAGATTTTCGCCAAATTGAGGTCAGGGGAAAATTTTGGTGAACTGGCCAGAAGATTCTCAGAAGGCCCTGGAGCGGATGAGGGGGGTGATCTGGGCGTATTTAGAACAGATCAACTTGAACCCAATCTCAGGGAGATGATTGAGTCGATGTCGGAGGGGGGCGTCGGCGATCCGATTATCAGGGAAAACGGCATTCAGATCGTTCAGCTGATCAAAAGAGAGAAAGGGAGCATGAAAACTCTCCCTGAGGTGAGGGATGCCATTTATGCAATTCTATACCGGCAAGAAGTCAATAAGAGATACAATGCCTGGATCAAGGAATTACGCGAAAATTCTTATACCAAAATCATCTTTTGAACCCAAGCGTTTCCATTGAGAATGACTTCCGGGATGTACTTATGTCGGACAAAGAGCACAAAGAGGGGCAACCCATAGAGAGGGCGACTGGCGAAACTGGACCCCCGAAGGTTCAGGCGTTAGGGCCCTTCTTAAAGAGCGAGAGAGAAAAAAAGGGCCTCAGCATTCAGCAAGTCGCTGAGATCACAAGGCTCAGGCGGCACATCATCGATGCCTTGGAAAAAGAGGCATGGGATAGTCTGCCCCCTCCAGTTTTTGTAAGAGGGTTCATAAGATCTTATGCGAAAGCGCTCGGCTTAGACGAGAAAGAGGTACTGGCTCTGTACGAGTATCTCATCCCCACGGAATCAGAAATACCCAAACCACTTTTGGAGCCCCCTCAGACCGGTAAAAGCCGTCTAGTCTATCTCATCTTGGCCATCTTGGTTCTGGTAGGCATCTCCTTCTCCATATGGAAAGCGTATAGCCCAAAGGAAGAACTCCCTATCTCCCCCCAAGAGGAAAGCCTATCGGAATCAATGAACGCAGAGCAGCCACCTGCGGCGACGCAAAAACCGCCCGAACCGTTGGTTGAGGAAGCACAGCCTCCGGAAGAAGTGGTCGTGAGTTCTCCTGAAACAGAGGTGGTTACGGCGGAGACCGAAGTGGATAGAAAACTAGAGGAGGCTGTTGCGCTGCTGAAAGAAGAACAGGCCGGTTATGATGAAGAAGAAGCCTCAATCGACGCGATCTCGGGGCCTGCTGAGAGCGCGGATTGGCTCGTCCTTAAAGGCATTGTCGAGGGAAGGACTTGGATCAGCATCAGCATCGACGGTAATGCACCTAAAGAATACATTTTTCAGCCTGGAAGCAGACCCCAATGGAAAGCCAGAAAGGGTTTTGAGATTATCGTGGGGAACGCAGCCGGAATCGCGTTTGATTTTGATGGACAAAGATTAGAGAACTTAGGAAAGCTCGGTCAGGTGGTCAGGCTAAAACTTCCTGAGGGCTACCAGGGAACAGATAGAGAGGATTAAGTTGGAAAATGTTTTCGACATTTTCGAAGAAAGGGGTTTCATAGAGCAAGTCAGCGATAGGGACCAGGTTCGCCAGTTGTTGGAAAAGCCGACAACTTGTTATATTGGCTTTGATGCGACCGCCCGCAGTCTCCATCTAGGAAGCCTTATCCCCATCATGTCTTTGGCCCATATGCAAAGAGCGGGGCACAGACCCATTGCCCTTTTGGGCGGAGGGACGACACTTGTTGGGGACCCGAGCGGAAAGACGGAAATGCGACGTCTCCTGACCAGGGAAGAGATCGATCAGAACGCAGAAGGGATAAAGGAGCAGCTTTCGCGATTTCTTGATTTCAGCGCTGGAAAGGCCCTGATGCTCAATAATGCCGATTGGCTCGTTGATCTGAACTACATTGAATTTCTCCGGGACATTGGCCGTCATTTTAGTGTGAATCGGATGCTGGCTGCAGAAAGTTACAAGGTCAGATTAGAGACAGGACTCAGTTTTATTGAGTTTAACTACATGCTTCTTCAGGCCTATGACTTCTGGCACCTTTTCAAACATTACGATTGCCGGCTTCAGATGGGGGGCAATGACCAGTGGGGAAATATTCTGGCAGGAGCGGATCTGACAAGACGTTTGGACGGGGAAACGATTCATGCGTTAACGTTCCCGCTCATAACCACTTCATCCGGGATCAAGATGGGCAAAACCCACAAAGGCGCCGTATGGCTTGATCCAAACTTGACCTCTCCCTATGAGTATTACCAGTACTGGATAAATCAGGATGATAGAGATATCGAACGGTTTCTGGCGCTCTTTACATTTCTTCCCATGGATGAAGTTGGGAGACTCGGATCCCTTGGTGGAGAAGAGATTAGGCACGCAAAGGAAGCACTCGCCTATGAAGCGACCACCCTGTGCCATGGCAAAGAGGAGGCCGAAAAAGCGAAGATAGCCTCTCGGCAGCTTTTTGGACAGGAGATCTTGGAGTTTTCCGAGTCTGTGCCCACTTATGATGTCAAGCCTGAGGAACTGGAGCAAGGCATTCCCGCATACCTTTTATTTGAAAAAGGCAACCTCTGCAAGACAAGGGGTGAGGCCCGTCGCCTCATATCGCAAGGGGGTGGGTACGTGAACGATCAAAGGATTGAGACCTTTGATCAGATTATTGATTCAAAAGATGTAAGGCGCGGATGTATTGTATTAAGAGCAGGTAAAAAAAGATACCTGAGAGTTGTCCCCAGTGCGGTATCGCAGAAATGACTTTAAGAATTTTCAATATGGGAGATTCCCAGGTGTTTCCGGAAGTTTTCCAAACAGAGTGCGGGCATTGAACATGAAACCGCGACATTCCACTTAAAAAGACCGAACGTGCAGTCTCATGGGACGAAGAAAAGAAACATCTCTGAAAGAAAAGACCGCTTCTAAGGAGACGGAGCTCGTCGAATCAGGCCGTGAATTTGATCTCAGGCCCGCGGTTCAGCCGGAGGAGAGAGCTCTTGTCGCGTACGATCCCCTTCAAATGTACCTGTTGGAGATCAAGCACTACAGACTGCTCACCAGAGAAGAAGAATTGGAGTTGTCTATTCGGGTAAGAGAAAAGAAGGACCAAAAAGCGGCTTACATATTGATTACCGCCAATCTGAGATTGGTGGTGAAGATTGCTATGGATTTTCACCGCTACTGGACAAAAAGCCTCATGGACCTCATCCAGGAAGGGAATGTCGGTCTGATGCAGGCAGTCCGCAAATTCGATCCCTACCGGGGAATAAAGTTCTCGTATTATGCCTCCTTTTGGATCAAGGCGTATATTCTGAAATTCATCATGGAAAATTGGAAGCTCGTCAAAATTGGAACGACCCAGACCCAACGTAAGCTATTTTTTAACCTCGCCAAGGAAAGAGATAGGCTGATAGCCCAAGGGTATGATCCTGAACCTAGGCTCCTGGCTGAGCGTCTGGATGTGAAGGAGAAGGAAATCGAGGAGATGAGCATGCGGCTTGGAGGCGGGGAAATCTCCCTCAATGCCCCAGTTGGTGATGACGGGAAGGAGGTCTACGGGTCCTTTTTGCCAGATTCGGGAGAGCCTGTTGACGAACAACTTTTTGAAAAGCAGAATAGAGAGCTGCTTCTCAGAAAACTGGAAGAATATCGAGAGAAACTTTCCGGAAAAGAGCTGGATATCTTTGATAACCGAATCATGGCCGAAACTCCTGTGACGCTTCAGGAACTGGGTGATAAATACAGCATTTCACGTGAAAGGGTTCGTCAGATCCAGGAAAGAATCATCAAGAACATCAAAAAGTGGCTCATAGCGGAAATCCCGAATTTTGAAGAGAACTATTCCAATTTCATCAAATAAGCACGGAAGGGCTATGGATAGAGGGTGCCCTTACCCTTTGCAAGATTCAATTGAGAGTTTTTCCTGAGCTAGGTTATAATAAAGGCAGCAAATAAAAGGCCCATCATTGCTATGTCTCTCATCAATACTACAGTTCCAGTTCCTCAAAGGTTTGCTTTTTACCCTCTCCTTATATTCATTCTGGGCATGATTTACGCCTGTACGTGGGTCAAACACGAGCCTCCGCTAGCCAAACCTGCTGAAAAAGGAACCGGTGAGGCGGTTCCAGAGGAGGAGGATGAGCTCCAGAGTGCGTATAGGCATTTTGCCATGGCTTCAATTCATGAAGCGCATGGCCGTTATGAACTGGCGCGAGACTATTTGTCCCGTGCTATTGAGAAGGACCCTGATTCGGCCTATCTCCTCAGGAAGAAGGCCATTTTGCTGAAAAGGTTGAATGATTATCAAGAGGCTGTGATACATGCTCAGAAGGCCATAGAACTTGAACCAGAGAATATCGATCACCGCATTTTGTTGGCCGAAATATACGCCCTGTTAAAGAAGGATGAATCCGCGATTGAAGAGTACCGGAAAATACTCGATCTCGACCCAAAGCAAACGCGAATCAGACTTATCTTGGTGACGTTTCTGATCAAAAAGAGGCAGTACACGGTTGCTCAGAGGCATCTGGATGGACTCATCCAGGAGAACCCGGATCTTGTGATCGCTCATTATTACAGGGGAAGGATCAATCTGGAATTGAGAAACTACGAAGAAGCAGAGAAGGCCTACCTCCGTGCTCTGGAATTGAATAAAAAGATGGAGGCTGCTCTTTTTGATCTGGGCAGCCTGTATCAGATAAGAAAAAGGTATGATAGAGCGGCAGAGAGCTATGAAAGGTTGTTGAGCTTGAATCCTGCTAATGCCATTGTCAGAGAGAGACTCATCGATGTCTATTATAAACTCGGGCGTGAGAAAAAGGCCGAGAAACAGATGGAGGTGATCAAGAAGAAGACGAAGCCGGGAGAACCAGGTCGGCAGACCTTGGGACTGATATATCTTCGTCATGGCAAGCTCGATGAATCGATTGAAGAGCTCACGCTTATTGTGACTGCCTGGCCGGAAGATCACCGGTCACGGTACTATCTTGCGACAGCCTATGAAGAAAAGGGAGAATCGGAGAATGCCCTTGAACACTTCAGAATGATCAAACAAGATTCAGAGTATTACATCAGCGCCCAAATCCACATTGCCTTTATTTTTGAAAGCGAGAAAAGATATGATGAAGCGATCGACGTTCTTGAAAAGGCTATGACGCACGAGAAAGGCAAGATTGAGCTCTACCTTATGCTGGCATCAATTCATGAAGCGAAAAAGGATTACAAGAGCGCCACGGAAGTCATTCAAGAAGGACTCAATCTGGACGGCAAAAACGTAGAGCTTATCTTTCGGCTGGGTGTGGTTTTGGACAAAATGGGTGAAAAAGAGAAATGTCTCGAGCAGATGAAAAGAATATTGGAGATCAATCCTGATCATGCGGATGCGCTTAACTATATCGGGTATAGCTATGCTGAACAGGGCATAAAGCTCAAAGAGGCCATGGATCTCATTCAAAAGGCTCTGAAAATAAAACCAAATAGCGGATACATCATAGACAGTCTCGGATGGGTCTATTACCAGAGAGGATTGTATGACGAGGCGTTGAAGTACCTCGAAGAGGCTGCTTCCCATGTCCCTGACGATCCGACCATCACAGAACATCTGGGAGACGTCTATTTTATGAAGAAGATGTATCGAAAATCTCTTGAGATGTATGAGAGAGCCCTATCCCTGAATCATCCACACGGGGAGAAACTGAAAGCGAGGATCGAAGAGGTTAAGAAATTCCTAGAGCAATAAGAAAGTGAGCTTAGATGCCTGATGAAGCTTTCCCCCCTTTTCTGCGCCCGTCTCAATAGGCGTCCCAATCCACCGAGAAAACGTATCATCGGCCCTGCAAATTCGAAAAAAAGGCATGCCAGGTTCATTGACACCCTCACGGTATTCCTCGTGATCACCTTTTACCCCGGCTGCGCTACCATCTCTCCCCCTCTCCCGCGAAAGCCGTTCAGCGAGCAGCAGCTCAAGAGCCTTATAGTCCGGATACAGGAGCAAGAAAACAGGGTTTCCTCATTCTACAGGATTTGCCGCTTGTCGGTCGAGGACGGCTATTGGGCACAGGATGTCAATATTCTGATTGCGGGGACCAAAGACCCCTTTAGAATCAAGATCGAGATCACCCATCCCTGGGGACGCCCGATTGTTCACATATTGGTTATTCGCGACAGGCTAGAAGTCCTCTCCTTTGCGGAGAAAAAGATATACGAAGGGTTTTTCACCCCTGAAGCGTTATCCCGATTCTTTCCGGCAGAACTGGACGACCGTATGATCTGGGCTGCTCTGCGAGGCTATCCCACCCTCCGGCGCTATGATCGGATCACGTCTCTCGAGGCAAATCAGATGAACCTGTTCAATGAAAAAGGGGAAGAGGTAGAAACCATAGACTTTTATCCTGAAAGTCTGCACCCTCGGCAGGTTACTTTCCCGGAAGATGGAATCGATTTGGCGTTTTCTGGCTTTGAGGAAGATCATGGCATTCGCTATGCGAAAGAAGTGAGAATGGCCCATAAGAGAGGAGAAAAAAAACTGACGCTGCGGAATGGAAAGATGGCTTTTAACAAAGTGATTCCGGATCAGATCTTTGCGCTGGACCGTCCGCCCGGTTTTGCGACCTTTTACCTTGAATGAGATTGAATCGTTCGGTTGACAGAAAACAGATGCCCGGCAATTCCAATGACGAACTGGGACCTCAGGGAGGGGGTAGCAAGTCTAGCCTCCAATACTGGACATTTGGCGAACACATTTCCGAGGTCCCGACTTAAGAACGGTGTGCCCTCTGGGCTTGTTTTCAATGGCGCGTTTGAGCAGTTCAAGAAGATGGGCGTCGGATTTGCCCTTTCTGAGGGGTGTCTTAATATCAATTTCTCGGTCAGAAAAAAGACAGCCCCTTAAATGGCCTTCGGCAGTCAAACGCAACCGGTTACACCGGTCACAGAAGTGGCTGCTTATGGCCCCGATCAGACCGATCTCGCCTTCAGCTCCCTCAAGCTTGTACCTCTCGGCAGGGCCGTCCAAGCCGTTGTGCTGGATCGGTTCTATCGTTCCCAAAGTCTGAATCCTGCTTAGGATTTCCCTTGTCGAGATAAATCGTCCCGAGCTCCAGGTATTCTGTTCACCTACGGGCATAAACTCAATGAAACGGATGTGGTAAGGTTTTTCCAGGGTTAACCGGGCGAAATCCAGAATTTCATCGTCATTGATCCCCTTGATAGCCACCACATTGATCTTGATAGGATTGAAGCCCAGACGATCAGCTTCCTGAATCCCTTCGTATACCCGCTCAAAATAATTGCGTCCCGTGATATGAAAAAACCTTTCAGCCTTGAGAGAGTCCAGGCTCACGTTGACGCGGCAAATACCGCAGTTTCTAATATCGGAGGCGAACTCCTTCAACAAGACCCCGTTGGTGGTCAGTGTGATCTCCTTCAAGCCTTCAATCCTGGATAGGCTTTCGAGAAAGTGGATGAACCCCTTGCGTACCAAGGGCTCGCCGCCGGTCAATCTGACTTTTCGGATGCCGGTTTGCATGGCAATCGTCACAAGGTGAAGCATCTCTTCATAGGCAAGGATTTGGCCATGGGGCACGAAGTCGACGCCTTCCTCGGGCATGCAATAGATACAACGGAGGTTGCAGCGGTCAGTAATCGATAGCCGCAGATAGTTGATGTTTCGTTTACTTTTGTTGTCGGACGCTTCAGAACCCATAGATACCCTGAGAGCAGAACATGGCCTCAAATTGTGGTCGTAAGGCCCTAGAATTTGAGCGAAAAACAAAGACGATCCGGGAAGGACCATGCAAAAGAGGGGAGCACCCCTCCTCCGCCCGCCTGTCCCGCCCCTCCGGGACCGCACCTGTGACCCAATGCTGGCTCCGGGGCACCGACTTTTTCGTTTTTGAAAAGAGATCCGTATGAGCCAGGCAAACCAGGAAACCGTTCTTGGACAAGGATGATGACAGACCTTATATCATAAAAGATATATCTTGGCCAACGAAAATCAAATATGAAAATGCTGCCGTGCCACAGTTTTGCGACCCATGCATGAGCTTTGCCAAGGTCCCTCTTTTAAGCCTTCCGCAATCTTTTTAGCGCCAACCCGAGAATGATAAGCAGCCCCAACACAATGAATAAGGCTATCTCATATTTCGTCATCAGGCGGGACATCCCCGCCTCGACCTCCTTCCAGCGAGTTCCAAGGGTGAGACCCAACCATATCCATATAAGATTCCAAACCGCGCAACTCAGGAACGCCAGGGTGGAGACCCATATCGTTTTCAATCGGGATATCCCGCCTGCCACCGAGATCGCGGAACGAATGCCTGGAAGAAATCGGTTTAGGGCGATGAGAAGGTACCCATATCTTATGAACCATTGCTCTGCTCTGATAATGTCTCTGGCCTTGAGAAATCTGAAATCCTTTTGAATAAAGAACCGCCGGCCCAGATAGGTCCCGATCCAAAAGAGCGTGAGAAAGCCCAGAAGACTGCCCGCTGTTGTGGACAGATAGACCCACAGAAAATTGAGCTTTCCGACTCCCACCAGGAATGCTGCAAAGGCGGTAATGGTATCGCCGGGAATAGGGGGGAAGATGTTCTCCACATACGCACTCACGCCCAGCAAAATATAGACGAGGGAATCGGGGAGGGAATTGAGGACATTGAGGAATTTTGCCGTATAAGTCATCTGGCGAACTCAGAGCGCCTCCAAGGGTGGCGGGAATCGTTCTAGATTGAAAATCCCCTGCGGTGGGCTACAGGTTTTCCTTATGTCAGTCCCACGGAAGCCAGGTCATCGGGGCAAGGTTCTCTTGCTGAACAGGCGTGCTATTTATACTTGATTCACACGCCTTCTCAAAGGAAAAAACAGGAAATCTTTTTACCTTGACTCAACTCAAGGCTTTTGTTAAACAAATGAGCCACTTAACGAAACCGGATGGGACGACCCATGGCAAAGCCGAAAAAGCCCAGTCGCAAAGAGCTGTTAAAAAGCCCCGACGAGTTCCTGACCTTGTCTGCGAGAGCGGCCATCTTTGTGAGGGAACACTCAAAGCAGTTTCAATACATTGGCGCGGCCGTTCTGGCGGCTATACTGGTCTATCTCGGTATCAACACCTATCTAGATTATATCCATAAAAAGGGCCAGAATGCATACAATGTGGCCTACTATAACCTTGTCAAAGATATGAATCTAAAGGGAGATGAAAAGGATTTAAAGAAATCGGAAGCGCTTTTCAAAAAGGTCATGGATAAATATGGTCTCTCAAAGGTGAGCCGATTGGCTCCTCCGCAGATGGCCTACCTAAAGTACCGCGAAAAGAAATATGATGAAGCGATCTCTCTTTATCAGAAATTCTTGAACGAGATTCCTCATAATACGCCATATCAGGCTCTAGCCAGACTGGCACTGGCCGCCTGCTACGAGGAGAAAGGAGAATTAGAAAAGGCGATTGAGACCTTGAACGCCGTCATGTCGGGTGCGGAAGACTTGTTCAAAGAACAGGCGATGCTCAGCCTGGCAAGAATTTACAGGCTTCTAAACCAGAATGAAAAGGCCAAGGCCGTTCTCGAGGAATTCGTCGATAAGTACAAGACATCTCCATTTTTCCCCATGGCGAAGGCTCGTCTCGGCGACATTGAATCCTAGAAAGACTTAAGCCTCTTAGAACATGGGCAAATGCTCGGTCCCTTCCCACGTGTTCAGGGGTGTCAATCTCGAATTTTTGGCCACTGCAAGCTCCGGTGGAATCCTTATTTTGAGATATCCCCTTTTGAAAAAGATCATGGCCTCTCCAGGCTGGTGAAAGGATAGCGGAATAAGGCCTCAGCCATGCGAACAGTTTTGAACGTCACTAAATAATTAGTGCCTGGGTTAGGGATGCAACTTGGTTTCTCTTTTGATGTTTTTCGGTGTACTGGCTGTATGGCGTGCGTGGTCGCCTGTCTTGACCAGAATGATCTGCCGGGCGAAGGGCCGACCTTTAGACATGTCACCCGATTGGAAAAAGGAAAGTATCCTTCCGCAAGAATCGCTTTCCTCTCTATGTCCTGCCTTCACTGTGGAGACGCCCCATGCATCATGGTCTGTCCCACCGGCGCCATTTATAAGAGCGAAGAGAACGGCATCGTCGTTACAAAAAAAGATCTTTGCACAGGCTGTCATAGTTGTGCACTGGTATGTCCTTTTGGGGCACCGCGGTTTCTTGAGGACGGAAAAATGAGTAAATGCAATTTCTGCTTTGAAAGGGTGGCGCACCGCCTTGAACCGGCCTGCGTACGCGTATGTCCGACCCGGGCTTTAGGTTTCGGCCCAATGGAAAAACTGGCCGAAGAAAAGGCGGAAAGGGCCTCCAGGTCCATTCTAGATTCGCTTTTAATTGTCGCAGGGCAGCCTTGTTGATGAAAATTTGCGCACAAGCATCGATGGTCTTTATGCTGCCGGGGATGTCACCCAGGGCGCAACCCTCCTTTCAGCGAAAAAGGAAGTGATTGGACTTTGTGGCAAGGCTTGTGACCAGGGTTGAACCGCAGGATTCAATAGGGCCTCCTTGGGCGGATAAAGGGTTAGAGGAATGAGGCCTCAACC
>JASFTV010000082.1:0-12124 GCA_050050615.1 Desulfobacteraceae bacterium | reverse complement strand
TGGGGAAAATAGCCGGTGATAATATCAAGAATTTTCTTTTCCGATTGAACGTCTGCCTCTGTAACCAGGTCTATCTCTCCCTTCTTGACAATCCGGTTTATCCGGCCGAAAAGAAATCTCATTGTTTCGCCCGCCTCTTGAGCAGCCTGGCGAGCAACGTTCATCTCATTTTCCCACATCATATCACCCATGTCACTTACGAGAAAGCTGTCCAAATTTCTCGGGCCTTGTGAGACGACAGGCCTTTTTGTAATCTTGAATCTGTGTTATGCTAGTCGCTAAGTTCTCGCCTCCTGTGCGTCCACACGGAAAGCCTCGGCTAGGAAGCATACCACAAATCAGGCGAGACGAGAAACCTATGCGTTAGAAATTCCTGGACACTGCTGTCCAAAATAAATCAAAATCTAAGGTTTTTACGATATAAGCGGCTGTTTCTACACGATGCCCCGTGCTGCCCGGAATTCAGGTTCCCATGAGCACGAAGCACCGATTCGTTTTTGGACAAGAAATGGATTCCCGGTCTTGATTGGGAGGGCACGGGATGGCACTACGATGGCGGGTTCGTTCTCATGGGTAAAATTCCTTGACAAGTAGTTATTTTGTGGTAAAAGAAAAGTTTTGTTTCTCCTTGTTCCGTTTGGCCGAGGGGGTAACCCCTTGGGTTGCATAGCGGGACCAAACCTTATTTGAATAAGGAATATGTCCGAAAGGAGAGCACGCTTATGAAGCAATACGAGACGATTTTTATTGTTAACCCAAACCTGGGCGAAGAGCAATACAGCGAAGTTACAAAAAAGTTCAGCAACCTCATTGAGAAGCAGAAAGGTGTTCTCGTGCGGGTTGAAGAGTGGGGTAGCCAGAGGTTAGCCTATGGGGTGAAGAAGTTTGACAAGGGGGCCTATCTCCTCATGCTTTATTGTGGCCAGCCCGGACTTACGGCTGAACTTGAGCGCGAGCTGAAACTCGATGACAGGGTGCTTAAATACCAGACCGTTAAACTCGCCGACAAAGTGGATCCGCAGGCATTGATCCTGAAAGAAAAAGAGGCCAAGAAAAGCGTTATTACCGAGGAAGAGCGAGGTCTCGAGGGTGCAGAAGCGGTCCAAGGTGAGGAAGAAAAAGCGAGTGAAGAGGTGAGCAGTCATGGCTGACCGGAGCAGACGCAAAATGACTTATCATAGACGCAAAATCTGTCGGTTTTGCGCGGATAGCAGTCTTGTTATTGATTATAAGGATCCGAAAAACCTGAGATTGTTTACCACTGAACGCGGCAAGATCATCCCTCGAAGGATATCGGGCAACTGTGCCAGACATCAACGGATGCTGACGCTGGCCATTAAAAGAGCAAGGAATATTGCCCTATTACCCTATACCACCTCGACAGTTAAGTAACACGGGTCGGGCGTTGGAAATAGCCCTTTTGCAAGGCTATGGCATTATTGGGAGACCAACTGTCGATACAATCCATGAAAGTTAGCGAAGTCCTTGGCTGCGTCGCCACGGCCACTGTTTTGCTTTTGGCTTCAGGCTGGATCCCTTTTGCAGGGCCTTTTTTTACCCTACTGACCCCTTTACCTTTCCTGTATTACACCACAAAATTAGGCCTTTTTGCGGGGGTGAAAGTCCTTATCATTACCCTCCTTGTCGTCGGTGTCATCGGCAATCTGTCCGGCTATCCACAGAGCATATTTCTCTGCCTCGAGTTTGGCCTTCTGGGCTTGACCATTTCCGAAATCTATAGAAGGGAATTTACGATCGGCCGTACGATATTGTGGGGTACCGGCATCATGCTCCTCCTGGGTCTGATCATATTGACCCTCATTGGTCTGTCCAAGAATATGGGGCCACTGAAGCTGGTTCTCAGCTATTTGCAGAACAATCTAAGGGGGACCGTTGAAGTCTATGAGAATATGGGCGGGGACCCGGAAAAGGCGGTACAGTTCAAAGAATATGCCAAAATACTCACTGATATCATCATGAAAATATATCCGGCCCTTGTGATCATGGGTACCGGATTTGTTGTCTGGTTTAATGTGGTTGTTAGCAGACACTTATTTCGCTTGGGGAACCTGCAATACCCTGATTTCGGTCCGACGGACCAGTGGTGGGCCCCGGAACGCATGGTGTGGGGCTTGATTGCTGCTGGTTTTTCTTTATTTTTGCCAGTGGCTGTTATAAGATGGATGGCCATTAATACCCTTATTGTGGTGCTGACCGTATACGTTTTCCATGGGCTCTCCATCATCTTGTTTTTTCTGAACAAATATCGTGTTCCCTCATGGATCAGATTGGGGGTATATTTCCTGATTATTTTCCAGCAGATTTTCTTGATTGGATTGGCTTTTGCAGGGCTCTTCGACCAATGGATCGACTTCAGAAAAATCCGTCATAAGAAGGGGACTTAGTGTGCTGCGGAGGAAGGAGATATGAAGGTCATTTTGACGAAAGATATGGATGCGTTAGGCCTCGCAGGCGAGGTTTTTGAGGTGGCCAAAGGTTATGCACGAAATTACCTCATCCCAAAAGGTTTCGCCATTGAGGCGACCGACCACAATATGAAGCTCATGGAGGCGCAGAGGAAAAAGCTTGAAGTGAAGAGACTAAAAGCCAAGGAGGATGCTGAAAAGGCCAGGGAAAGAATGGCAGACGTGGTGGTGACCATTTCGCAGAAAGCGGGTGAAGAAGACAAGCTTTATGGTTCAGTGACCAGCATGGATATCGCCGCTCAGTTGGAAAAGCAGGGCGTCAGCATAGATCGAAGAAAGATAAGCTTGGACAAACCCATAAAGACTTTGGGCGAATTCGAAGTGCCATTGAAACTGCATCCTGAGGTCACAGCATCGATCAAGGTCGTTGTGCTCCCCGAAGATTAACTGAAAGAGACGATTTATCATTGGCTGTCGACACTCAAATGGTTTTGAAACCGGACAGTTTTTGACAGGGCTCGTCGCAATTGACGAATGACTTATAACACGTTCAGTGGCGCAAGGTTTCCCATGGCTCATGCAAAAGAAAAGGTTGTTGCCGCACCGATTAAAGTCCCCCCTCAAAATATTGAGGCGGAACAGGCCATTTTGGCCGGAATTTTGATCAACAATGATGCCATGAATCAGATTGTGGATGTCCTATCTGCCGATGACTTCTATAGAGAAGCCCATATTTATCTGTTTGAAGGGATGACGAAACTGTATAACAACAGTGAGCCTATTGACCTAATCACCCTCTCCCAACATCTCAAAGAGAAGGGGCTTCTAGAAAAATCAGGCGGTACGGATTACCTGGCATCTCTGGTGGACGCGGTATCCACCTCTGCAGGTATTCTTTATCATGCAGAAATTGTGAGAGACTTGTCGGTCAGAAGGAGATTGATCAACCAATGCTCCGTTATTTCTGAATCCTGCTTTCAAAACTGGCAGCCGACAGATGAACTTCTTGATATGGCTGAGCAATCGATCTTTGACATCGCTGAGGACAAAATTGGAGAGAGCTTTTCCACCGTCGAAGATGTGATTAAGGGTAGCTTCAAAAAGCTCGAAAGTGTGGCGGAGCATGAAGGGTTCATCACGGGTGTGCCGACTGGGTTTAAGGACTTTGATCACTATACAGCGGGATTGCAGCCTTCAGATCTCATTATCCTGGCTGGCAGACCGAGCATGGGAAAAACGGCACTGGCGCTCAACATAGGCTACAATGCCGCTGAAGATACCAGGAAGGGCGTGGCTGTTTTTTCCTTAGAGATGTCAAAAATGCAGTTGGGCTTGAGACTGCTGGGCTTTCACGCGGGTATTGATGCCACCAAACTCCGGACCGGCTTTTTGAGGGATAGGGACTGGATGAAATTGACAGACTCGGCCAATCACCTATCCGAGCTCCCCGTTTTTATTGATGATACATCGTGGCTGAGCGTCCTTGAGATGAAGGCGAAGTGCAGGAGGTTGATGAAAAAAGCCGACTTGTCACTTGTGATCATCGATTATCTGCAACTGATTCAGGGCAGAAGGTCTGCCGAATCTCGGCAGATGGAGATATCAGAGATATCCCGGTCGCTGAAGGCTCTTGCAAAGGATCTAAGCGTCCCTGTGATGGCCCTTTCCCAACTGAACAGAAAAGTTGAAGACCGACCCAACAAAAGGCCGCAGTTGGCGGACTTAAGGGAAAGCGGTGCGATAGAACAGGACGCCGATGTTATTGCATTCATTTACAGGGATGAGTTGTATCACCCTGTATCAGAGGAAAACCGGAATGTGGCGGAGGTCATTATCGCCAAGCAGCGAAACGGGCCGACCGGTTACTTCAAGTTGAGCTTTCAGAAAGAACTAACCCGCTTCAGAGATCATGTAGAAGAGGACCGATACGATCTTTAAGCTCCCATCAGTTGTTGGTGTCGTTCAAAGCTCCTGGCATGGCCGGAAAAAAGCTTTCCGGGCAGCAAAGAGAATCCGTGCCAGCACTTTTGAACCATACCGCTTTTCTTGGATTGAGGTCTGAGCCATAGACAGAGTATACGGCAAGAGAGGCGGCCTCAAGGCCAGCCACCTAAAAGCTCTCCAGAATATCTACCGCCGAAGAATACCCGGCCATGAAATCATCACCCGTGAATTGTGCCGCCAGTTGTCCACCATCTCCTTTGAAATAAAGAGACAGGTCGCCTTGCTGATTACACGGGGAGGCGACATAACCTCTGTGTTTGTCGGTGACGATAAACGTATCGTCATCCCCGACATTGGTAGGTACCGGTTGGGGATAGGTCGGCTCAAAGGCTTGAGGTGTGTTCATACGCATCTAAATGGGGAGCCCCTTTCAAAAGAAGATATGGCGGATCTTGTGCTTGTTGGCCTGGATCTCATGGTATGCATCCAGGTAGGCGATAAAGGTATCCCCGGTTCCATCTCCTATGCCCAGATCCTGCCGGAAAATAGGCAAGGGCAAGGATGGAACGTTACGAAGGTCGCTGACATAGGGCAGTTGAACACCAACTTTCACGATTTGATAGAATCCCTTGAGGATGAACTCGCCAGGACCGGAGGCCGTCTTACCTTAGAGCGGAAGGAGAAGGCGGTTTTGGTGGCGGTGACCCCAGGCTCTCCATGGGAGGTCAAGGAATCCTTGGATGAGCTAAGGGATCTTGCCATTTCAAATAACTTGCAAGTTGTGGATGTTGTTGTACAGCACGTAAACCAGGCAAACCCCCGTTTTCTGATCGGCAAAGGCAAGTTGACTGAACTGGTTCTCAGATGTCTTCAGACCGGCTCTAATCTGTTGATCTTTAACAATGAGTTAACCCCCGCGCAGGTGCGAAGCTTAACCGATGCGACCGAGCTGAAGATTATTGATCGGAGCCAACTCATCCTGGACATATTTGCCAGGAGGGCTGTCACGCGGGAGGGCAAGCTCCAAGTGGAGCTGGCTCAGCTGAAATACCTGCTACCAAGGCTTGCGACCAAGAATACAGCCATGTCCAGGCTGACAGGAGGGATTGGTGGAAGGGGACCCGGAGAAACGAAACTGGAAATTAACAGGCGTCGGGTCCGGGAGCGGATTGCCAGGCTCAACCAGGAATTGAAAGATATAAGACGACAGCGAGAGGAGAGACGCAGACTGCGTAATGTCAGGAGGCTACCTGTTATCTCCATTGTAGGTTATACGAATGCAGGAAAATCAACACTCCTTAACACCCTCACCCATAGCCATGTCAATGTTGAGGACCGGCTATTTGCGACACTGGATCCGAGTAGTCGACGTCTCAGGTTTCCTCGTGAACGGGAAGTGATCATTACCGATACGGTCGGGTTTATGCGCAATTTGCCGGAGGATTTGATGGATGCCTTTGCTGCAACCCTTGAAGAACTTCACGATGCCGATCTGTTGCTTCATGTGGTTGATGCGAGCAGTGCACGTATGGAAGAGCAGATAAAGGCGGTGGAAGGCATCCTGACCAAGCTGCACTTGGACAAGGTTCCCACCGTTTTGGTTCTCAATAAAAGCGACCGCCTGAATCCCCAAGAGGCGGTCGCTTTAGCTAAGAGGTTTAAGGGCATTGCAATTTCAGCCCTTGATCCTCAAACCTTTTCAAGTCTTCTCGAACAAATGGAACGCATCATATGGCCGCACTTTTCCAGCCTTTCGACTTCGATAGAGTGCCATCCTTGGCGAGAACAAGACACTCACAGTTCGGCAGACCATTAACAAACCGTGTTCCTTGGGCAGGTGGCATGACAAAGACACTGGTTGACAAGGCATCCGCTTCCATGGTCGTGTTAGCGACCACCGAGACGCTGGTGCTCAGTTCAGGAGATAGCCCTGTTTTTGGGTTTACGATATGGTGGAACATCTTTTCTCTATCAAAATAGATTTCATAATTGCCGGAAGTCGCTATGGCGCCATTTCTCATATGGACAATATCAGGGTAATTCTTTCTCTTTAGCGGGTCCTGAATCGCCACGGTCCATGGTCTGTTGCCCGTCTTGGTCCCTCTTGTTCTGATATCGCCACCAGCATTTATGAGATGATTCTCAATCTTGTTCCGGCTCAGGATCTCAGAAGCCTTGTCAACGATATAACCTTTGGCGATGCCATCAAGGGTGATGCCCATACCGGGTTTTTCGAACAATATGGCCCCTTCTCTAAGCTCGATTTTCTCAGCATCGACGAGTTTAAGAACCTCTTCAAGCTCCTTCTCTGCAATCTTAGTCTTTTTCTCTCCACCAAACTTTTCTTTGAAAAGGTCAACCAGAGGTTTGACAGTAATATCAAAGCTACCCTCCGTCACTCTATGATAGCGAAGGGCTGTGGCGACGACCTGAGAAACCTCAGGGGGCACGTCCTTGAGATACCCTTCCTTATTCAATTGAGCCACTGCCGTTGCATCGTCAAAGCGGCTCAATAGCCCCGACAATCTGTCGATTTCGTTAAGCGCGAGACCCATGGCCTCTTCAGCTTGCTCCCTGGAAGGATGAATCAAGGTCATAGAAACAAAGGTGCCCATAGCCAGTCTGGTTCTGGAGACCTTCATCATTTTTCTGTTGAAACGCAGCGCTTCGGCTGTCACTGGCACGATTCCGGCCGATGCCATGCCCAGTCCCAGCAAGCCGGATAGTTTCAAAAAAGTTCTTCGTTTCATGAACTTGCTCTGGCGCACCAGATCATCCAATTTTTCCATCTTTTGCCTCCGCATTAAGAATAAAAAGTATTTACCATCATGGATTCTTGACGGCAATAGAAATAGTCACTGGTAGATCGTTTCCTTATTAACATGTCATTTCGACCCCTTCGAGTGCCTCAGAGCCTGCCCGGGGCGTCTATTAAAGATTTGGGGGCGGCCACAAGGCACCTGACGAAATGTTGCGGCTCTGCGAAGAGACCCCCCGGCGGCCCTCAACAGCATGAATCCTCCTATCCTTATAAGGACATATTAAGGTTATTTCTGGGACTAGTCTCATGTATAGCAAATAACTTGCCATATTTCAATCCTAGCGGGGGGCGTCAGGACTGCTCGTCCAGGCCGCAATCCCAACCTTGGCTGGGCGGTAGTATCTGAAAATATCCCGAGGACATTTTTCGACACATATCTCCTCGCATTCCGGGCCATATTCGATACAGGCTTTGTGGTCAATGACCACCACGTTATCCTCTAGGCTGACCACCTTCGCGGGGCAGACCTTCACGCAGATCTTGCAGGCGATACATCCTGCTTCGCATACCGTCTTTGCCTTTTTGCCGGGGTCTTGGGTGCTGCATGGGACCCATATTCTAGCGTTTCGCGGAATGAGCTCGATGATCTTCTTAGGGCAAGTGCGCACACAGGTACCACAGCCGACACAGGCCACGGGATCGATAACGGGAAAATGATTGGCCATCGCTATGGCGTCGAAAGGGCACGCCTCGGCGCATTCACCAAGGCCCACGCACGCGTACTGGCAAGCTTGAGGCCCGCCAAAGGCGAGATTGGCGCCGGTGCATGAATCATGCCCAATATAGTGATATTTCTGGCGAACATTCCCTTCCAATCTGGAACAGCGCACAGCTGCAACCATCTCTTCAACGGCCGCCATTTTTTTTCCCGTTATCTCTGCCACCGCTTCCGCCACTTCAGATTTGCCAGGGAAACACATGTTCGGTTTAACATCAGGATCATTCACCACCGCTTCAGCATAGGCTTCGCACCCGGCGTAGCCGCAGCCACCTCACTGAGCCCCTGCTAATATCTCCAGAACTTGCTCTACCTTGGGGTTGACCTGAACGGCAAACTTATGGGCAGCAAGGGCTAATCCCACGCCGAACAAAAGGCCGATACAGCCTAAGACGGCCAGACCTCCAAGGGCCAATTTAATCAAGAACGGATCCATATCAACACATCCCTGCTAAAAAATCGACATCCCGGAAAAACCCATAAAGGCTAATGCAAATAATCCTGCCGTAATGAAGGCGATCGGCAAGCCCCTATACGTGGGCGGAACATTGGCTACCTCTAACTTCTCCCGCACAGAGGACATCATGAAAAGGGCAATCAAAAATCCTGTTCCTGCACCGATGGCAAGCATAAGGCTCTCCCAGGCATTATACTCATTGTTTGCAAGAATGAGTGGGACCGCCAAGATAATGCAGTTTGCAATCACCAGAACAAGGTACACGCCGAATGCCTTGAACAGAAGAGGATTGACTTTTCTCAAGATGGTATCCACCGCCTGGACAGAAAGGGATACCAGTCCTATAAAGACAATGATTTGCAAGAAATCGAGCCGGTAGGGTCTGAGCACAAATTGGTAAAGGAACCAAGACATCATGGCGCTGGCAATCATCACAATGGTGAATGTAATGCCCATCCCAACCGCGGTTGACTTCTTCTGTGAAGTGCCAAAAAACACACAAAGGCCCAGGTATTTGGTGAAGACAAAGTTCTTGATAATCATCGCACCCAGCAGGATAGACAGAAGATATCCGAAATAGATCTTCTTGGCAGTCAAAAGCGCCGTGCCCCGGGATTTCCCTTCAGCCATGATCTCTTTGAGAGTCACAACATGGGGTTGCAACTGATTCAGTTCGCCTTCAAAAGTGAGAATCACGCTTTTCTTATCAGAGGATAAGGCCACCTCGGTAATGTTCAGAAGGATATCAGGATCCGGTTTTTCATAAGCGGCATAACTCCCGATGTTTTTTGCCCAGGCTTCATCCACAGGGCCGGCAAAGGCGATTACGATTTGATTCGATCCTTTGAAAGCCACTTTCTTGACAAAACGATGTTCCGGCCCACAACCGGCCAAGAGAAGCGCCCCTGTGATTAGCATGCCAGCAATGAAAACATATCGCCCAAAATTTTTCACAATCCTTAGCCCTTCTTCTCTTTCATCCTCTTAAGAACCAGTTCTACGTAGTTGAATACGGCCATCATGAACCCCACACAGAAAAAACCGGCCGCAGGAAGAACAAAGAACAGGAGGGGTCGGACGCCCAAAACATCATGACCAAAAAGAGTGCCGGCGCCCAGGAGTTCACGTATAAAGCCCAGCGTCATCATGCCGAACATAAACCCGAACCCCATGCCCAAACCATCCCAGAAACTGGGAACAACGGGATTCTTTGCAGCGAACATCTCCAAGCGCATGGTGATAATGGCGAAGGCCACGATCAGCTTTACAAAAATGCCCATCGCCTTGTACGCTTCCGGTACATAGGCAGCGAGAACAAGATCGATAATGGTTACCCATGTGGCAATGGTTAGGGTGTACGTTGGAATTCGAATACGAGGATGAATGTAGTTCTTGACGGCTGCAATGGTACAACTGGAAAAGACCTGAACGAAGAGCACCGCAACCCCAAGGAGAAGGCCGTTCATGACCGTTGTGCTTATGCCCACGGCTGGACACATGGAAAGGGCCAGCCGAAAGATCGGATTTTCAGCCAGAATACCGTTGAAAAAAAGTTGTGTGTTTGTCTTTTGTGTAACCGGCAAATCCCTTTCTCCTTCCATCTAAAAGGCTGCTGTTACATGTTGACGAGCGATGACCCTATCTAGTACCTCAATGCGGTAAGCAAATCGTTTTATCATGCCCTTGACACCGTCAGTGACCGCTTTGCTGGAAATGGTGGCCCCGGTGAGGGCATAAATGTCTTGGTCCTGGTATTTACTGCGGATTCTTGCAATCTCTTCCTCGGAGAAGACGCCTTTCTCCCGATGCGTTTGTTCCAAAATCCTTCTGTACTCATCAGGAAGGGGTTCTTTGATAACCGTGAGTTCCTCGACCATTTCAAAAGTTTTGTTCTTGAACTGGTTTTTGAAATAGTCCTGCTCGATTTCGCCCCCCAGCCCGGGATCTTCCTCGTGTTCCATGATTTCCAAGCCGAGGATTTCAAAGCTCGGGTCCAGGGCCAGCATCACGTTGATAAATGTCTTGAAACCCTGAAATTCACCAGGGAGCAGATAAGCGAACCGTTTACCCCCCATCCTTACAATGACCGTTTCGTCCCCATAGACAAAGGTTTTGGGTGGCTCTAGAACTGCGCTGAGGGCAGTCTTTCTCTCTCGCCGCTCTGTCGCCTTTTCGGGTGTGATGTCAACATCGTGGAGGGCTTGGAACTTCCCGTCAAGGGTAATGATCAGTAGCTTGTAGCCGATTTCGCCCCCCTTGCCGACAGGGATCATGTATCCCAGGTACTTCTCCTGGTTATCGTCAATGACGTAACGGTAGATGCTGTAAAGCCTCAGATCTGAGGGTGGGGGATTCTCCTTGTCATATCCGAGCAAGCCGATCATGGTTTCCTGCACGTTAAGGTATTCGTTCTCTTTCTTGGCCTTGGCCGTGATGGTAAAGACGCCGCCCATGAGCAAGGCAGCAATAAGGCATGATACCGTCAGGCCAAAAGTGATTCGCAAGATCTGCTTCATTTTATGGCACCTTTTTGTGGGGCAAAGCGCTTTGGTTTGAACCACCCATCGAGAGCAGGCGTCAGGGCATTCATCAATAAGATGGAGTAAGCGACCCCCTCAGGATATCCCCCCTTCAAGCGAATGAGAACGGTCAAGGCGCCGATGCCGGCCCCATAGATAAGTTGGGCTTTCTTCTGGCTAGGGGAGGTGACATAATCGGTGGCCATATATATGGCCCCAAGCGGCACACCACCCGACATCACAGCCAATAAGGGGTTGCCACTATACAAGCCTTCGCCGCCAAAAACCCAGGTGAAGAATCCCACGGAAACGATCACGGAGACAGGGATATGCCACGTAATGTATCCTTTATAGATAAGGAAGAGACCTCCCGCAAGGAGCAGCAGAACGGACGTCTCCCCAATGCAGCCCGGCCTCAAACCCATAAAGAAATTTCCGTACATCGTGGTTAGAGATCCGAATCTCTCTATCAACCCCTCCAGACCGTAATGTTTCAGGACATAGAGCGGCGTGGCTGTTGTCACTGCATCCACGCCAGGGCCCATGTACTTGAAAACGGAGGCATCTCGCAGGGGCGGAAGCCAGGCAGACGTCATGGCAACGGGATAGGTTGCCATCAGAAATGCTCGGCCAATGAGCGCCGGATTGAATATATTAAACCCAATGCCACCCATGAGGTGCTTTGTCACAAAGATGGCGACGACCGCGCCCAGGACTGGCATCCAGTAAGGCACACCCGGCGGAATGACATAGGCGAGCAAAACGCCTGTAATCACGGCGCTACCGTCTTTGACGGTCACAGGGCGATGCAGCGCCTTCTGAGATATCGCTTCAGTGGCAACACAGCTTGCCACACTGATCGCTGTAATGATGAGTGTTTGAAAACCAAAGATGAAGACCGACAAGATCAGTGGCGGCATCAAGCAAGCGACAACCGTCCACATGATCTTCTCCACCGATTCCTTGCTTCTTACGTGGGGAGATATGGAAACTGTCCAAAGATAAGGCTCTTCAGCAACAATCTCAGGTTCTTTTACTTGTTCTTCGATGGCGTCACTCCTTGTTCGAGCTGGATTTAGGGTTTTGTTGCCGAACATTCTTGTCCAAAAACGAATCAGTGCTTCGTGCGAGCCATGGGAGTCTCTTTTCAAAAACGAAGGGCATCGAAGAACAGTTATGCAAAAAGGGGTAGCAAAGGCGGGCGGAGCACCTTTGCAGCCAATTCCACGGAGCTACTTC
>JASFTV010000081.1:0-12195 GCA_050050615.1 Desulfobacteraceae bacterium | reverse complement strand
GTTGGATCCGTAGATGCCCCAACAACAGCCACTGACTGCGGATTTAGGACATAAGATAGGTTTTTCATTTGAATTCGCCTTTGGAGGTGTATCCGTTTAAAAGGCTATCTGACCCGGTAAGGTGGTTTGTGGATATCCAATCTTCCGATCTTAATGAAAGTGATCGAACGCTTCGAATTTGAAGCAATCATCCATATTATATTGTATAGAAAAATGTATACAATAATATATGCATTTATCAAATGCGTTCAGCTGGTTTGTCTGGACGATTTTGGTTATGAGATTAGGCCAAATGGTTTTATGTTATCATTACCTTAGACTTATGCCTATTTTCGGCCTTTTTCGTCATCTTGCTAATTTGTGGTTATTTATCTATCAAGAATCTTTGACCTAGCCCCTCCTGACGCCAGATGCGCTCCACCCGCTTGTGGTTTGCCCTGGACCCTCTCTCTCGAGAATAAGTTGA
Organism: Desulfobacteraceae bacterium; assembly: GCA_050050615.1. Classification (GTDB taxonomy): domain Bacteria; phylum Desulfobacterota; class DSM-4660; order Desulfatiglandales; family HGW-15; genus JASFTV01. The sequence continues at coordinate 11,729 of JASFTV010000081.1, read as the reverse complement.
ATTCACGTTTGTAATCCAAATGTCCTGGAGGTTGAAGGTGACAGAAGGATCACTTAGGCCGGACTGTTTCAGGCATTACCCGCGCCGCATGCATCTGTCTTGCAAATGGGTACTCATCCATCATGGGGATTCACCTCCAGGGGAGTGGACAGATACTCTAAGAAGGGGTTTAGAGGCGGGACAGCTAATGGCTGTTGAGGGACAGGTGATACCTCTTCATTTTTCTATATAGCAAAGACCGGTGGATGCCCAGGAGTTCCGCAGTACGTGCTTTATTATAGTTGGATGTCTCCAAGGCATAGCGAATAGCTTCTCTCTCCGCCCTGGCATGGACGCGTTTGAGAAGTGTATCATCAGAGCCGGGTAAGCCCTTTTTGTCGCGGTAGAGGTAGAGTGGAAGATCGCAAACGCGGATGGTATTCCCCTCAAGGTAAGATACAGTGCGCTCAAGCACGTTCAACAACTCGCGGCCATTTCCAGGCCACTCATGTTTCTTGAGAATGTCTTCAGCCTGGGAATCTATTTTGACTTTGGACTCACCTGAATCATGGGCGATCTGTCTGAGCATGTGGTTAGCCAGTGGAATGATATCCTCTCTTCGTTCCCGGAGTGGTGGAATATGCAGGGCTATCACATTGAGACGATAGAAGAGGTCCTCCCGGAATAGTCCGTCGGCGAGCATCTCTTCAAGATCGTGATTCGTGGCGGCAAGTAAGCGAAAATCAGCTGTGATCAATGAAGTGCCGCCGATCCGTTCGAACTCTTTCTCCTCTAGAACCCGCAGCAGTTTCGGTTGCATTTCGAGGGGGAGATCGCCGATTTCATCCAAAAATACCGAACCATGGTTCGCCAACTCAAACTTGCCGGGCTTCCCGGTTGATTTGGCCCCTGTAAAGGCGCCCTTTTCATAGCCGAACAGTTCAGATTCAATAAGGTCTTTTGCTATGGCGGAGCAATTGATTCTTAGGAAAGGATAAAGTCTTCGGGCACTTGCATGATGAATGGCTTGAGCGAAGAGCTCTTTGCCGGTCCCAGATTCTCCCGTAATCACCACGGGCAGATTGGTGGCGGCTGCTTTCGCTGCATGGTTTTTGAGGGTGTTGACGGCCCCGCTGACGCCGACAATACTTTCCATCGTGTAACGGGTCGAGCGGAGCGAGATCAATTCGTTTTCATAGTGATTCACTTTACTCTCCAAGATGGAAACTTTCTCGGCAAGTCGGCTCGCTGTGCTTGCACTATCGAAAAGAACGAGCCCCAGAACGGCGATGACCTCACCGTCCTCCTTGATGGGGACCCGATGCACAAGGAAACATTTGTCCTCGAATTGATGCGGCCAATTCACCTCCGCTTTTCCGGTTTTGGCCACAATATGGAGACGTGAATGCACACCGAGTTCCGTGGCGTGCTTTCCAATTTGAGCCATTGGAACGATCTTCAGGAACCGGGCATAAGTGTCATTGATGTACACAATGTGGCCCTCATGATCCGAGACAATGACCCCAATCTGCATGTCGTCCACAAGCCGTTTGAAGAAATCCACTCTTTGGCTTAGCGGCCCGATTTTGTCATTCGCCTTTTTTCTGACCCCCATCGGCGCCTCCTGTCCTATTGAGTCTACATGTCCGATTTTTGCGACACATCATTTCTTATACACCTTCTAGATATCTCAGGCAAGGCAAAGTTGGGGTCGGACTATAAGTATTCTAAATTCTTTGGAAAGGCTTGTTCGTGCAGGTGGCCAGTCTTCTGGCCCTAGACCGCCTATCGGTGCTCCTGCCCGTGGCATGAAAATCGCAGCAGCCTGAGACTACTTTTAGTTTCCATAATCAAGAGAGGGTTTAATGAATCTAGGAACGATCTTTTCCAGACATGCACGGTATAGGCCCGACCATCTCGCCGTCGTCTTTGAGGATCAACGCCTGTCTCATAAGGAATTCAATAAAGGCATTAACCGTCTCGCCAATGCATTACTGGCGTTGGGCATCACGAAAGGAGACAAAGTTGCAACAATCCTCCCCAATTGTCTCGAGCTGCTTGAGATTTATTGGGCAGTGGCCAAGATTGGCGCCGTGGTTGTGCCCCTAAGTACCCTTCTTCGTGGATCGGCGATGAAGACCTTGCTCCAAGATTCGGATACTGTGATGGTCATCACGGACTCCAGCTTCGTTGAGACCATTGATGCCATCAAATCAGAACTCGCCGCAGTACCGCATGATAGATATGTCCTCACGGATGGCGCCAATGTGACCGGCTACAGGGACTACCACGCATTGAAGGCTGCCGCTACGGACCAGGAGCCCGAAGGCATCGTGGTCGAGGCAGATGACCCTTTTAACATCATGTACAGCAGCGGTACCACCGGCATGCCAAAAGGGATCGTCCATGCCCATCGGATTCGAGTGGCCTATGGGACGTCGTTTGCTGCTGCCTTTCGCATAACGCCAGAAAGCATTACCATGCACGCCGGCGCAATTGTATTCAATGGTGCTTTTGTGGATATGATGCCCACCTTTTTTGTGGGGGCCACCTATATACTCCTCAAACAGTTTGAGCCAGTCAGCTACATTGAAACCATTGAACGGGAAAAGGTCACCCATGTGATGATGGTGCCCGCCCAGATTATCGCCATGCTCAATGCCCCGAACTTCTCCCCAAAGGCTCTGGATTCGTTGGAAATGATCCTATCCCTAGGCGCACCGCTCCACAGGGAACATAAGGAAGCGCTCAACAGACAGTTGCCAGGTAGATTCTATGAGCTCTACGGATTGACTGAAGGATTTGTGACCGTTCTTGATAAGAATGATTATCACGCTAAACCGGACTCAGTAGGGGTGCCCCCACCGCTTTTTGAAATGAGCATCCTTAACGACAAAAGCGAGGAAGTTGCCGCTGGAGAGGTGGGAGAAATCTGCGGGAAAGGCCCGATCTTAATGCCTGGCTATTACAAGCGTCCTGATTTGACGCAACAGACCATTGTTGATGGTTGGCTTCATTCTGGGGATCTGGGCTATGTTGATGAGGACGGTTTTCTCTACTTGGTGGACCGCAAGAAAGACATGATTATATCCGGAGGGGTGAATGTCTATCCCCGGGATATTGAAGAGATTGTTGTCCAACATCCCGCTGTTGGAGAAGCTGCTGTCTTCGGGGTTCCTGACGATAAATGGGGGGAGACACCACTAGCCGCAGTCATCTTGCAGGAGCCAGGATCCATTACTCCAGAAGAGCTCAAAAACTGGATAAACGAACGGGTACAGGCCAAGTTCCAGCGCGTTTGCGGTGTCGTCATTAAGGAGGGTTTTCCACGCAACGTTGCAGGTAAGACCCTTAAGAGGGAGATGCGGGAGGTTTATTGGAAGGACAAGGGCAAAGAAGTTTGACGAAGACACACTATTCTATCCGCTAGGCATCAAGCCATAAATACTCAGCTAAAACTTAACAACCGTGCGAATGGGGGTGATATATGCCAACTCACAGTAAAGAAGATAACCAACTTGTGTGTAACATTTAAACAAAGGAGGGACGAAGATGAAAGGCAATTATACAAAAACCGCCATCAGCATCTTAGCCTTTATTCTCTGCCTAAGTATGGCACCAGGGGATAATGCGCTGGCGGCAGACTCCATCAGGATCGGCTGGACCGCCGATATGCCAGGAGTAGGCGCAACATTTTATGCCTCCCAGAAAAAGGCTCTCGAACTCTTCATTGAAGAGACCAATGCGGCGGGCGGTATCCTGGGAAAGAAACTGGAGCTGATTATCCGAGACTCCAAGCTCAAACCGGACGTGGGAGCCACCATGGCCAGGGAGTTGGTGCTCAGCGAAAAATGCGATTTTCTGATCGGCCCCACAAGTAGCGGAGTGGCCTTGGCCGTGAGTAAGGTGGCCAAGGAGTTCAAGAAAATTGTTTATTTTCACACTTCCAACACCAACAAATTGACCACCACTGATTTCCATCCATATATGTTCCAGGTGGTACCACATACTGGCATTGAGGGACGCGGCATCGCCATGTTTCTCGCAAAGTCTCCGTACAAACGCATCTGTTTCATTGGCCCAGATTACGCCTACGGCCATACCCAGTGGGAGGCATTCAAGGATTATCTGGTGAAGATCAAACCCGATGTGCAGATCCTCAAGGCCGTGTGGCCCAAACAAGGGGAGACAAATTATGGACCCTATATCCCCACACTCATGGCCCAAAACCCTGAGGTCATTTATACCAACCTGTGGGGGGGCAGCCTGAGCAGCTTTATTAAGCAAGCCAAGCCCTATGGCCTCTTCAAGAAATCCACCATTACCTCGTTGTTTGACCTGGATTTGATGAGGGCAGCCGGCAAGGACATGCCCGAAGGTCTGCTAGGTTACGCCCGATGTCCATTCTATGCCGTGGGTACTTTGGACATGAAGATTTTTGTTGACAAGTATCACACAAAGTACAATGAATGGCCATCCGATTGGGCCTGTATGGCTTATGACGGCATGATCGCGTTAACCACGGCCATCGAAAAGGCGAACAGTATTGATTCCGACGATGTGGTCAAGGCCCTTGAAGGGTTGCGCTATGCCTCACTACGCGGCTCCCGTTATATCCGCGCCGAAGACCACATGGCCAACGTGGGGATCTATGTGGGCTACACGAGCAAAGACGCGAAATATGAGAATTTCCTCATCTTGAAAGACGTCGTAGAAGTTCCCGCGGAAAAGGTCTGGCTGTCCGTGGAAGGGCTCAAAAGCGTGCAGCCAAAGTAACCAGGACACATATGGGTTCGTCTCTTGCGCACCGGGAAGCGGACCCATATATCTTTTTTTCGACACCCCCACTCTGCGGGAAGCCGTATGACCATAGAATTCTTTTTCTTCATGATCATCAACGGCCTGAGCCAAGGGATGGTCCTCTTTATTGTGGCATCGGGGCTTTCTCTTGTATTTGGCGTCCTGAGGGTCATCAATTTCGCCCACGGCTCTCTATACATGATCGGCGCCTTTTTGGCCTTCTCTCTCAGCACGCTCCTCAATATGAGCCACATGGTTTCTTTTCTTATACTAATGGCCTTGATTCCTCCGGCCATAGCCCTTTTGGGCCTAGCTCTGGAGATTCCTCTTTTCCGGCGCATTTATGCCAAAGAACACTTGTTGCAACTACTGCTCACCTATGCCGTGCTCCTCATCCTTGATGACACATGTCGTTTGATATGGGGAGGAGACATCAGAAATGTGGCGCGACCTGATCTCCTGGCAGGATCTATAGGCTTCTTCGGACTGTTCTTGCCATCATACAATGTCTTCATCCTCGTGGTTGGCCCCCTCATCGCCCTGGGCTTATGGTTTTTGCTCTATCGGACCCGAACCGGGAACCTCATAAGGGCCGGAGTTTCACATCCGGAAATGCTAGGGGCTTTAGGGGTTAATGTGTCGTGGGTGATGACAGGAACCTTTCTCCTGGGTTGCTGGCTGGCCGGGCTCGGCGGTGTATTTATGTCCGCCCTGGCTAACATTGACCTGGGTATCGGCATGGAGAAGATCATCGAATGTTTTGCCGTGGTGGTCATCGGAGGACTGGGAAGTATCGGTGGAGCCCTGCTGGGATCCCTGATCATAGGTGTGGGTATCGCCTTTATCCAGCTGCCTTTCAGCCGTTTGGCGATCGTTTTTCCCTATATTGCCATGGCTCTCATTTTGATCATAAGACCGTGGGGGCTTTTCGGTAAACCTGAAAGATAGGCATGATGAACGAGAACAAACCCATGGGCGAACCGCGATTCAGAACTCGGAGCTGGGTACTCCCGGCGGCCATTGTACTGGCTCTCTTTACTCTTCCCTTTATTTTGGAGCAGATGGGCAGGACAGGCGAGTTCTGGATCTGGGTGACAACGGAAATGATCATCATGGCACTCTATGCCACAAGCCTCAATCTCGTTCTCGGTTTTGGAGGAATGGTCAGTTTTGGTCACGCCGCCTTCTTCGGTATCGGAGCCTACACTGTAGCCCTGCTAATGAAAAAATCAGGGGTCCCCCTTGGTCTGGCCTTGTTAGCCGCACCATGCGCGGCCGCCGTAGGCGCCAGTATCATCGGTTGGTTCTGTGTGCGTCTCATTGGGCTCTACTTTGCCATTCTCACCCTGGCCTTTGGCCAACTTCTCTACATGATCGCCTTCCAGTGGTACACCTTTACCGGCGGTGATGACGGAATCCACGGCATTCCCAAACCGGAGTATCTAGGGCCCGCCAATTATTACATATTTTGTCTCATCATCTTCCTCGCCTGTTTCTTGGTCATGAGAATGATCGTAAACTCCTCTTTTGGCCTATCCATACGGATCACCAGGGAGAACATGGAAAGGGCGAAATTCATCGGCATAAACGTCAGACGCTACCAACTCATTAATTTCATCATTGCCGGTTTCTTTGCTGGCCTGGCGGGCGGGCTCTTCACCGAACTGAACCGTTTCGCCCAAACGGAATTTTTGCACTGGAGTAAATCGGGTGATGCCATCTTTGGGTGCCTGGTAGGCGGGATGTATTCCTATGTTGGGCCGGCCATCGGTTCCTCGGTTCTTATCTTTCTCCACATCCTGCTTCAACAGATGCACCAGAGTCTTGTGGAGATCTGGGCCTTTTTCCTGGGTTTCATTTTGCTCGGAGTCGTTCTTTTCGCTCCTGAGGGATTGGTGGGGCTATATGAAAAAGTATTCAAGAAGGCATGAATCATGACAGACTCTGAAGATAATGGATGCTACAGAAAATGGCGGATGATATTCTGAAAATTGAGAGCCTTTCCAAATCTTTCAACGGGAATACTGTGATTAGCAACGTCAGCTTTTCCATTCCAGAGGGTGAGCTGAGTTCCATTATTGGACCCAATGGTGCAGGGAAGACCACTCTTTTCAACCTGATAACCGGTTACCATCTCCCCAACAGGGGGGGGATTATTTTTCGAGGAAAAGAGATTTCGGGTTTTCAGCCCTTTGATATCGTGAGGTTGGGCATCTCCCGGGCCTTCCAGATAACCAATATCTTTCCTAGGCTGACGGTCTTGGAAAATATTGTGGCCACAGTCATCACCCATCAAAGAGGGAATCTCAACATCGTCACCCCAACACGAAAGCTCAGGGCCGTGCATGAAAGGGCCCACCAGGTCTTGGAAAGTGTGGGGCTTGCCGAGATGGCTCACCAACAGAGCGGGACCCTGGCACACGGAAACCAAAAGAGACTGGACATCGCGGTGGCTCTGGCCCTGGAGCCTAAACTATTGCTTCTAGATGAGCCGACTGCCGGGATGAGCCCTGAGGAACGGTGGCAGACCGTGGAGCTCATTCAGCAGCTATGGGAACAATTGAACATTACAATGCTCTTCATAGAACATGACATGGACGTGGTTTTTAAGATTTCGCAAAAGGTGAGAGTGCTCTGTTACGGGACGATGCTCGCTGAGGGCAGTCCAGAGGATATCTCCAAAAATGAAAAGGTGATTGAGGCGTATTTAGGAGAAGAGGTCTAGTCGTGGCATTGGAGGTTGAAAGGATTAACACCTTTTATGGCTTGAGCCATGTGCTTTTTGATGTCTCCCTCAATGTAGATAAGGGAGAGGTGGTTGTGTTGCTGGGAAGAAACGGCGCAGGTAAGACCACGACCATGCTCAGCATCATGGGGATGAACCCACCGAAGACAGGAGCGATAAGATATCGGGGCGAGGAGATTACCGGCCTGGCTCCTTACAAGGTCGCACGCATGGGCATCGGCTTCGTGCCTGAAGATCGGCGGATCTTTCCAGACCTCACAGTCTATGCCAATCTGGATGTGGGCCGGAAGTCCACCAGAAATAAGACCGCCAAGTGGAGCGTTGAGCGAATCTATGGACTATTCCCTATCCTAGAGAATTTGGCTCACAGACGCGGGGGGACTTTGAGCGGGGGAGAGCAACAAATGTTGACCATCGCCAGGACCCTGATGGGAGATCCGGATTTTCTTCTCCTCGACGAACCCTCCGAGGGACTGGCGCCGATAGTGGTACAGGTGCTTGGGGGGTTCGTGAGGGCGATTAAAGGGGAGAAATTGACGGTGCTTCTCTCGGAGCAGAATTCAAAGTTTGCCCTGAAACACGCGGACAGGGCCTATATCGTAGACAACGGCGCCATTAAGTATGAGGGCAGTATTTCGGATCTCGAACAAAATGATGATGTGAAAAAGAAGTACCTAGCAGTCTGAGGAAAAAAGCCAAACATCATGGTCACGACTGTTTCAGCCCTAAAATAAAAAGGACCAACCGCCAAGACTCCAAGTAAGGCAAGTCATCCAACTCCTGGAACATTCCATCACACCCATATGCAGAAAGGTAAGGCGGCTTTTTGCACGGGGCCGATTCCTCATATTTGCACATGATGGCAAAAGATTGGTATCGTTCAAAAGTGTTGGCATGGCACGAAACGTCAGGGATGATTCATTTTCATTTCAAAGCAGGCCATGCCAACACTTCTGTACGTTACTAAAAGGTTGTCTTGGCAACTCAAAAAAAGCACTGGATAGGAGGAACTTATGCGCTTAAAGGACAAAGTCAGCCTTATCACCGGCGGTGCCGCAGGTATCGGTAGAGCAACAGCGGAACGTTTTGTTGAAGAGGGAGCCTTTGTGGCCCTATGTGATGTAAAAAGGGAGGCTGGGGAGGCAGCAGTTCAGGACCTTGGTCAGAAAGCGGCATTCTACCATATTGATGTCACCGACAGGCAAGAGGTCCAAGGATGGGTGGATGATATTTTATCGATGCATGGACGGGTAGATATCTTGGTCAACAACGCCGGTATCCTTCGGGACGGCTTACTGGTCAAGATGAAGGAGGGAGAATTAGTTAAGCAGATGCCGGAAGCAGATTTCGATCTCGTGTTGGCGGTCAACCTCAAAGGCGTCTTCAACTGTACCCAGGCTGTCGTGCCGGCTATGATACGGCAAGGAGGCGGTGTCCTTCTTAATGCCAGTTCTATTGTGGGATTGGACGGCAACATTGGCCAGACCAACTATATCGCCGCAAAGGCGGGTTTGATTGGGATGACAAAGGTGTGGGCTCGGGAGTTGGGCCGGTATAACATTCGGGTGAATGTTGTAGCGCCTGGGTTCACGGTTACGGACATCATCTCATCCATGCCCGAGAAGGTTATTAGGGGCATGGAGGCACGCACCCCGTTGGGCCGTCTGGGGCAACCCATTGACATAGCGAATGCCTATTTATTTCTCGCATCTGAAGAAGCCAGCTTTATCTCAGGGGCTGTATTGCGCGTAGATGGAGGGATAGTTGTAGGCACCTAGGATTCTAATTGTATCAATCCGTTTCTCGGCTGCCTTCTATTTGCCAGTTCAGATATTACATCCTACAATAGGTTCGAGTTGCAGTATAGGTTTGGTAGTCAAATCATTCCAGAAAGGAAATTCATGGCTTGTTACGCCGCAACCTTCTCTCAGAATATTTCCTGATCTCCTTCGGATCGTCTAAGCTAATCAGAAACTCCCGCGTCTCAGCTGGCAGATTCAGTAAATTGATAATCTGCGTAACCCTGGCCCTGGTCAGACTCTCTTTCTTTGCAATGTCTCTCAGCGAGCCAATTTAGAATCGAACAACGGTTACGCGACCTAGTGTGGGGTTCAGGTATCTGCTAGGATTCGTTCGTTTGAAAAACCGAAAGAGTGACTAACAAATGTAATCTTCAATAAGATTGAATTGAGTTCGACCAACGACAGTGGCAAGCATACCGAACTTTGACCTCCCAAGGACCATCCACAATATCTTGAGACATCCCCTCACCAATCCAGATTGACGTCGGATAGTCTTTTTGCTATAAATCACTGAATCAATCATTTTTCCTCAAGCTTCTGAGACTCTCCGAAGAGCTCGCCATGGGGATACATTACCAACTGGGACTATCCTGTCCCTCATGGGTCTATGTTTTGTAAGGAGTTTGCACGGACATCTTCGGCCCCTGATAATAATGGTGACCATAGGCGACATCACATCATCTGATTTGGAAAGGGCCCTAGTTACTGGAGCCACGGGCTTCTTGGGCGGCCATCTGTGCAAGAACCTCGTAAAGCGAGGAGTGCCAGTCAGAGGCACAGTTCGAACAAAGGGCGCACCGGTCGATTCCCTGGAGACCTCAGGAGTGCAAATCGTCCAGGCAGAGCTAACCAATCTTGAGTCACTCGAGGACGCCATGCGGGGTGTTGAGGTTGTATTCCACGTGGCGGCCTTGGCTTCATACGTGGCACCGAGGGCGGTGATCGAGGCAGCCAACGTCTTGGGTTCCCATAATGTCCTGACGGCGGCCAGGCGTTGCGGAGTGCGCCGGGTAGTGTACGTGTCCTCCGAATCAGTGACCTTGAGAGACGCCGATCGTATCAATGAGGACGAGGCGGAACCGTTTCCCAAGAGATTCCTGGACCATTACTCGAGGACCAAGGCTCAAGCCGAGTCCGAGATGATCGCCGCCAACAACCGCGGAATCGAAACAGTGGCTGTTCGTCCTCCCTGGATCTGGGGCGAGGGCGACACTAGTGTGCTCAAGGCCATTGCTCTTTCTATGCTCAATGGGAAATACGCCTTTGTAAGCAGTGGTCAGAACCGGATCACCACCTGCCACGTGGAGAACGTGTGCTCCGGGCTGATGGCCGCGGCCGTGTCCCCCAATGCCCCCAGCCGGGTATACCATGTGGCCGATGACTTAAGACCAACCATACATGATTTTCTGTCACGCCTATGTGAGGCAGCCGGAATTGCAGTTACGCGCCGACATGTCCCCTATCGACCAGCCTATCTGGCCGCTTATGTGGCCGACCTGATGCGGCGGATAGGCCTTAGAGCGCCGATAATGCTCTCACGGCCGTACGTGATCCACACCGGCCGGACCTGGACCCTTGACGATGGCCGGATACATAGGGAACTCGGTTACCAGCCGAAGGTGACCATGGACGAAGGGTTCGAGCGTTTGGGGGTCTGGGTCCAAGCTTGTGGCGGTATTAAGGCAGCCTTGGGACGGCGCCCTTCTAGTTAATCCTTTTTTCAGAATTCGTTGGTTTTGCGCCATAAGGCTTAATGAGGAGAAATTTCCCACGGGTGACCACTTTGGCAAGAAATATGGACTTTTTAAACCGAATCGAGCACCACAATATCTAGTAGTGAACATTAAATTGACAGATAGGAAAATTTTTATTAATTTCCCTCCTTATTAAAGCAAATTCTACCCCTTTTCCACAAATAGTCTTTTCCCTTTACTTCTCCGGGGGGCGTTAGATGCAGTGCCCTGAATGTCAGACGGAAAATCCTGGCACCCAGAAGTTCTGTGGTGAATGTGGGGCAAAACTCGAAAAAACCTGCCCCAGCTGCGGCATCAAAAATCCTCCTAAGTACAAATTCTGTGGTGAATGCGGTCACAGTTTAGCCCTCCCCTCCGAACCACTACCCAGAGAACCCTCCTTTGATGAGAAAATTGCAAAGATCCAGAAATATCTTCCAAAAGGCTTGACTGAGAGAATTCTCGCTCAAAGAGACAAGATAGAGGGTGAGCGTAAGCAAGTCACGGTCATGTTTTGCGATATGGAGGGTTATAGTCAGCTCTCTGAGAGGCTTGGTCCTGAAGAAGCCTATGACATAATGGACCAGGTCTACGAGATCCTCATTCACAAGGTCCACGACTATGAGGGCACTGTCAACGAAATGACTGGTGACGGCATTTTGGCCCTTT
>JASFTV010000080.1:0-12240 GCA_050050615.1 Desulfobacteraceae bacterium | reverse complement strand
GAGAGAGTAAAAGCCTTGGGCCCCAGCCCCGTTAAGATGGAAAAAGCTGCTTGAAGAGGTGAACCATGATAGTTGCTGATCGAAAGCCCCTTGAAGAGATACTGGACATGGTCAAGGATTGCGATAAGGTCCTGGTTTTGGGATGTAAGGGTTGCGTGACAGTTTGCAATGTGGGGGGCTCGAAGGAGGCGGGTATTCTTGCCTCTATCTTGAAAATTGCGCGGAAAAAGGAAGGTCGCCCCTTGGAGGTGGATGAGAAAACATTGGAAAGACAATGCGACCCAGAATATATTGAAGAGGTAAAAGACTTGGTAGATCAATATGATGCCGTGATCTCTATGGCCTGTGGGGTCGGGCCCCAGTTCTTATCAGAAGCCTATCCCAACCAGCGTTTTTTCCCTGCGGTGAACACCACTTTTTTTGGTGGAGCAACGCAGCACGGTGTGTGGTCGGAACGGTGTGCCGGTTGCGGGACCTGTGTTATCCATTATTATGACGGTATGTGCCCGGTTGCCAGGTGTTCCAAAAGCCTCCTCCACGGCCCGTGCGGGGGCTCGGCGAACGGCAAGTGCGAAATTTCCAAGGAAGTCTCCTGCATCTGGGATGAAATCGTGAGAAAGAAAATGGAAAAGGGCCGCCTGGATGATTTGTTGCAAGCGAAGCCTGCTAAAGATTGGCGTAGCGCCAGACACGGAGGACCCCGCAAGAGCGTGAGGGAGGAATTGGTGCCATGAAGGATCTGAAATCAGGAAGCAATCTTGAAAAGGTGTTGAAAGCAGGGCACTTCGCTTTTACCGGGGAATGCGGGCCTCCCAAAGGCGCCAATGTGGATCACCTCAAGGAGAAAATGGCCCACCTCAAGGGAATGGTGGATGCAGTCAATATTACCGATAATCAGACCGCCGTGGTCAGGATGTCAAGTTGGGCCGCCTCTATCATTCTAATCCAGGAGAATCTGGAACCTAATTTCCAGATGGTCTGCAGGGACAGGAACCGCCTGGCCATACAGAGCGACATTCTGGGCGTTTACGCCATGGGTATCCGAAATATGCTCTGTCTTTCCGGTGATCATCAGACCTTCGGGAACCATCCCCAAGCCAAGAATGTTTATGACATAGACTCTATGCAGCTCATCGCTCTGGTCAAGAAGATGCGCGACGAAGGCAAATTTATGAATGATGAGGATATCGATGTGCCACCCAAAATCCTTATTGGGGCCGCATCCAACCCCTTTGCGGAGCCCTTCGAATTCAGGGTCCATCGGCTTGCCATGAAGATTGCCGCAGGCGCTGACTTCATTCAGACACAGTGCATCTACAACATGGAGAAATTCAGGGAATTCATGAAGAGGGCCGTCGACATGGGGCTGCATGAAAAATGCTACATCCTGGCGGGCGTTACCCCCATGAAGAGCGTCGGTATGGCCCAGTATATGGCGAAAGCCGTTCCTGGCATGGATGTTCCGGAGCCCCTCATCAAAAGACTGAGGGGAGCCGGTAAAGGGAAAGTGGCTGAAGAAGGCATCAAGTTTGCAGTGGAACAGATCGAAGAATTCAAACAGACGGAAGGGGTTGCCGGCGTCCATCTCATGGCGATCGAATGGGAGCACAGGGTCCCGGAGATTGCTGAAAGGGCGGGGGTTCTCCCAAGACCCAGGGTTTGATGTCTGCCTAGGATCCTGAAGATTTTCTCCGCTTGTGCTAGTGTGTTGTAAGAGAAATAACTTATCCAAATGACAATGACGACCGGGGACCGTCGGCGCCCGCTGCGATTGAAATATGTCAAGTTATTTGCGATACAGAATACTAGAATACGGTCACCCTATTAATCGAGTTTGTGGGGACTCAAAGGACGGGATTCGGGCGCAGCTGAGAGGGGGGAAATATGGTTTGCCCTGTGTGCTCTTATCTGATATATGCGATCCAACACTTTCGTCTGCACCCCATCCTACGGCGCTATGAGGCTGTCCCGCCATCTTGCGACTAATTCCATGGAGCCACAATAGAATTCGCAATCTATGATTTTTACTACAAAAAACGGCGAATCCTTTGACACCGAAAAAGACTTAACTGCGCCAGAACGCCACATTCTCCAAAAACTATTTCTCTGGAAGTCCATGGCTTCCAGTGTTCAGCAATTCAGGGAAAAGAAAGAACAGGCCCTTCATAAGGGATGGAACAACTCGGGCCCTATCCCTGAAAGTCAAGCCATGAAAAAGATCGCTGAAGATTTGGAAGAAAAAGTCCTTGGCCGCCTAAACATTGAGAAAAACCCTTAGGCAGCATTCTCTAAATTATCTTAGCATGGTGTTTGATTGGAACACTCCCCTCCAAAAAAGGTGTCTGAGAAGACCGGAGAAGCGGTTCAGATCCGGCGCGGCAGACAAGCCGAAATCCCCCTCAACGTGGCCATCGTTGGGGGTGGGAAAGCCTGCTATGACCTTCTCCGCCTTCTGGACGATGATCGCCTTTTGACGATGAGGATGAACATTCTGGGCGTATCAGACGTCAATCCAGAAGCGCCCGGGCTACGCCATGCAAAGGCGCTCAATCTTTTCGCGACCACCGACATGGAACAGCTTTTCAACCTCGAAGGCCTGAATTTGATCATTGAACTCACAGGTTCCAACAAGGTTAGAGACAAAATTTATGAAAAAAGACCGTCCGGTGTCTCTGTCTTAGACCACAAAGCCACAAGACTGCTTTGGGACCTCATCCAGATAGAGATGGAGAAGGCGGAACTGGAAAGAGAGCGACAACGATACCAGGAAAGAAGTAGAGAACGGACGCAGGTGATACTCGATTCCCTCCCCTATCGTATTATGGTGGTGGGCATGGACATGAGGATCGACCGTGTCAACCAAACCTTTCTCAGGGAACACGGGCTCACCTATGACGACGTTCTTGGCAAGCATTGCTATGAGGTGAGATATGGGCTGGATAAGCCCTGTAATGAATTGGGCAAGGACTGTTTTCTTACCAATCGACTGAAGGAGATCAAGAAAAAAGGCCTTATAAGCACCTACCAGGAATATCAGGATGAGCACGGAGAGGCGCGCTTCGATGTGGTCACCATAGCCCCCATCTACAATGAGAATGGCGAGGTCACGCAAATTCTGGAGGCATCCCGGGATGTGACCGAGAGAATGAGGCTTCAACGGGAGGTTCAGAAATCTAACACTTTTTTCGAGAAGGTGATCCAGAGTACGGTGGACGGCATTGTCGTTGTGGACACCAAAGGCAATGTACTCATCTTCAACGAAGGTATGGAGCAACTCACAGGGTATTCGGCAAGTGAGATCATCAACCGGGGTCATTTGAGCAGCTTTTATGATATAGACGTCGCCAAAGAGAACATGAGAAAGATGCGCAGTGAGCATTATGGGCCACCCGGAAAATTGAACCCGACCAGCATGACCGTTACCACCAAAGGGGGTGAAGAAATCCCCGTCACCCTGACCGCCTCCATTATTACCATAAACGGTAAAGAGATAGGCAGTGTTGGCATATTTACGGACATGAGAGAAATTCTCAAAATGAGGAAGGAACTTGAAGATGCGAACATTCAACTGATCCAGTCGCAAAAGATCGCCTCCATAGGCCGAATGGCCGCCGGGGTTGCTCATGAGATCAACAATCCCCTTTCCGCTATCCTGATTTACGCTGAACTGCTCATGGGAAACCTCAAGGATAACCCGGACTATTCCAAGGATCTTCAGGAAATCATTGATCAGACCTTGCGCTGCAAAAGCATTGTCTCCGACCTGCTTGAGTTCAGCCGAAAGTCCGCAGGTAAAGTCTCTTCGTTCAGCCTGGAAAATTTGCTGAACAAGTGTCTGGGGCTTCTGATAAACAAGGCGTATTTTCAGGACATCGAGGTTTCAACGGAGATCGAGCAAGGCATGCCGAATGTGGTAGGGGATATGAGTCAACTGCAGCAGGTCTTTACAAATCTGTTCATCAACGCTGCGGATGCCATGGAAGGAAAAGGCAAATTAGAAATAGGGGCCCATTGCGACCAGGATCGCTCCACATTCATCATCGAAGTCTCGGACACCGGATCGGGCATTCCAGAAGAACTCAGGGATAGGGTCTTTGATATCTTTTTCACCACCAAACCGGTCGGTAGAGGAACAGGTTTGGGCTTGAGCATCTCGCAAAATATCATAAAAATCCATGGGGGTCATTTGTACTTCGAATGCCCTCCTGAGGGCGGCACCACATTTATCGTTGAACTTCCACTGGAACATGCCAGTGAATCCGCCGAGGAATCCGTTTTTATTGGATTGGATGAATTATGAGGGATACAGTCACGATTCTGGTTGTAGACGATGAAATGCCAATCAGGGATGGATGCCACCGGCTCCTAACGAAACATGGATACGATGTCCTCACCGCTGAAAATGGCCAATCTGCCCTTGATGTGCTCTCCAATGATCCGGTCGACCTCTTGCTTCTTGACCTGAAGATGCCTGTCATGGGCGGGGAAGCAGTGCTCGAGGTGGTGCGCAATCAATATCCGCACATACCGGTGATCATCATCACCGGCCATGGCACCGTAGACACAGCCGTAGACTGCATGAAGAAAGGTGCCTATGATTTCATTACCAAGCCGTTTCAGGTCGATCATTTCATAATCACCGTACGCAAGGCTGCTGACAAGAGAAAACTCGAAGAAAAGGCTAGGCTTTTTGAAGAGGAAAAGGCCCGAAATCTTTATGATCTCGACCTTGAAAAAAGCCGCTTGAAGACCATTATCAACTGCATGGGCAACGGCGTCATGGTGACCAATCGCAACCTGGAAGTGGTCCTTCACAACCCTGCACTGATGCGATTGATGGAGACATCGAAAAAAATAGAGAACCCCTTCCCGATGACCGAAATCTTGGATAATGAGCTGCTTACAACCACCCTAAAGGATATTCTGAGTGGCAAATTATCAGAGAATGAGGCTACGCTTCAGGAGATCCAAAGCGGCAAGAGCGTGCTTAGAGCCATTTCGGCACCGGTTCTCGGGCCAGAGAAAAGCATTGTGGGAACTGTGACCGTTCTCGAGAATATCACTGCCTTCAAGCAGCTTGACCAGATGAAGTCAGGCTTTGTCAATATGGTTGCCCATGAACTCCGCAGCCCTCTCGTATCAATGCGCCAGATAAACCAAGTTTTGTTGGAAGGTATGGCAGGGCAACTCGGTGAAAAGCAGCAGGATTTGGTGAACAGGGGCACTTACAAAATTGACGGTCTCCTTGAACTCATTAACGACCTGCTTGATGTGGCCAAGCTTGAGGCGGGGCAATATGTCCAACACCGAGTGCCCGCGGATGTAGGCAAGATCATTAAAGAAAGCGTGGCCTTGATGGAACCGAGAGCCCGAGAACAGGGTATCGCTATTGCCTTTTCCGAACAAGATCTCAAACCCGTTCAAGCGGATCCTAAGAGCATAGAAGAGATCTTCAACAACCTCATCACGAATGCCATTAACTATTCTCCCGAAGGCGGTCACGTAACGATTACTGCAAAGGGGCTGGGTGAATACATTGAAGTCAAGGTGACGGACACAGGTGTCGGCATTCCCCCTGAGGAATTGCCTAAAATCTTTGACAAATTCTATCGGGTGAAAGATCCGAAAACACGCAAAGTGATGGGCACCGGTTTGGGCCTCGCGATTGTCAAAGGCGCTGTCGAGGCACATCACGGCAGCATCGATGTAGAAAGCGTTGTGGATCAGGGGACAACATTCAGAATCCTGCTTCCGGTTATGAAAGATGAGGTCTAGGCCTCTTCTTTTCTAGATCCTAGAAGCTCAGCCCTTCGAGCCTCCGGCTCCGCTTCAGCCGGAGTTTTTCTCTATCTGAGAGTTGAAAGTTCAACCAGCTCTGTTTCAAAATAGAGGCATATAAGGTTGCCAAAAATGAATTCTTAAAGTAAAAGGTCGAAGCCACATTTCTACGTTGCCACTTTTCCGGAGGTTAGCAAGATGCCGTTACAGGAGAGGATCAAGTCTGGGAAATTTGTCGTTCTTGGGGAATTCGAGCCGCCGAAAGGGGCGGACTTCTCACAGTTCCTAGAAAATGCGAATCTCATAAGAGGTCGGGTGGATGCCATTGTTGTGCCCGAGATGGCCAATGCCGTCCTAAAGGCAAGTTCGCTCGGTGGCTGTGCCCTTTTTCAAAGGGAGGGAATCGAAAGCGTTTTTCAGCTCTGTTGCCGCGACAGAAATCGCTTGGCCCTTCAGTCTGACATCCTGGCCGCTGGCGCTCTAGGGATAAAAAACATTATGGTTGTCCCCGGCGAGGACATAAGATATGGGGATCACCCCCAGGCCAGAGCAGTCAATGACCTGGACTTCATGGGACTCCTTGAAGCGCTTCAAAAGCTTCAGAGTGGGAAAGATTTGGCTGGCATTGAATTGAGGGGGACAGCGAGCTTCTGTGTGGGGTCAACCATTGATGCCGGCGCTCCTGGAGGCCTCCTGACCATAGAGCTGGAAAATCTCAAGAAGAAAATAGACTTAGGCGTTGAATACGTCATCACAAATCCTATATTTGACCTGCGCCGTTTTCAAGAATTCATAAAACGGATAGGCACGAACAACACTGCCATCATTCCCACTGTGCTGCTTCTAAAATCCGCAGGCATGGCTCGCTACATCGACCGCAACATCAAAGGAATCTCTATCCCGCCTGAAGTCATCCGGGACATCCAAAAAGCACCCGATAAAGTTAAGGAATGCATAAGGCTCGCCGCAGAGATCGTCGTCCGCATCAAAGAGATGGGAATGGCAGGCGTCTTGATTTCCACTGTGGGCTGGGAAGACAAACTGCCGCAAATCTTGGACAAAGCAAAACTGTGAAGCCCCGCCCAGACACGGGAGCTTTCTGGCGCTTTCTGAAAAACAAACAGAGAGGATTGAAAGAATGACAGATGAGCAACACAACCGACCCTCTGGGTCGGTGCTGGTGGTTGGGGGCGGCATAGCTGGAATGCAGTCTGCCCTGGACCTTGCGGATTCCGGATACTTTGTTTATGTGGTGGAAGAATCGGCCTCCATTGGTGGTGTGATGTCTCAACTGGACAAGACATTCCCCACCAACGATTGTTCCATGTGAATTCTCTCACCTAAACTGGTCGAGGTCGGCCGGCATCTCAATATCGAGCTTCTGACCCTTTGCGACGTATTGGACATTCGGGGAAAACAGGGTCAGTTTGAGGTGGAGATACGCAAACGTCCGCGCTATGTGGATCTTGAAAAATGTATCGCTTGCGGGACATGTTCTGAAAAATGTCCGAGAAAGGTGGACAGTGAATATAATGAAGGCCTCATGAAGAGGAAGGCCATCTATGTTCAGTATTCACAGGCCGTGCCCCTCAAGTACGTCATTGACAAGGAGAACTGCATCTATTTTCAGAAAGGCAAATGTCGGGCTTGCGAGAAGTTTTGCCCCACTGGGGCGGTAAACTTAGAAGACCAAGAGGATAAGATCATTCTGAACGTCGGTTCCGTAATCCTGGCCCCTGGTTTCAAAGCTTTTGATCCAACTTTGTACGAGACCTATCACTACGCACAGTTGCCAAACGTGGTCACGAGCCTGGAATTTGAAAGGATCCTCAGTCCCACAGGACCTTATGTGGGACACCTCAAGAGGCCTTCTGACGAAAGAGAACCAAAGAAAATCGCTTGGCTCCAGTGTGTCGGCTCAAGAGACATCAACCGCTGCGACCACGGCTATTGCTCCTCAGTCTGTTGCATGTACGCCATAAAAGAGGCCGTTATTGCAAAGGAGCATGCTGAAAATGATCTGGACTGCGCCATTTTTTTCATGGATATGCGCACCTATGGCAAAGATTTTGAACTGTACTATGACGATGCTCGAGAGAAACGCGGGGTTCGTTTTATCCGCTCCAGGGTGCACACCATCGACCCCATAGAGGAGAGCGGTGATTTGCTACTAAAGTATGCGAATGAAAAAGGGGAATTCATTGAAGAGCCATTTGATATGGTGGTTCTTTCAGTGGGGATGGAAACCTCACCCGAACTCTTGGAGTTTGCCAGTAAACTGGAGATCGATCTTACCGAGGGGCAGTTTTGCCGAACCGATCCCTTCCACCCTGTGAGCACATCTAAAGAGGGTATATATGTGTGCGGGGCTTTCCAGGGCCCAAAGGATATCCCGCAGTCGGTAATGGAGGCGAGCGCAGCCGCCTGTGCGGCAAGCATGGCCCTTCATGAGGCGAGGGGCAGCGAAACCAGGTCTAAAGAGATACCGGAAGAGATCGATGTTTCGGATGCGGAACCAAGGATCGGGGTCTTTGTGTGCAATTGCGGCACGAACATAAGCGGCGTGGTGGACGTCCCGGGCGTGGCTGACTACGCCTCTGCCCTTCCCCACGTGGTCTACGTGGAGCAGAATCTCTTTACCTGTGCCCAGGACACGCAGGACAGAATGAAGCAATTGATCGAAGAACACGATCTTAACAGGGTGGTTGTGGCGGCCTGTTCTCCCAGAACCCACGAGCCCCTCTTTCAAGAGACTTTGCAGGCCTGCGGACTGAATAGGTACCTCTTCGAGATGGCCAATATCAGGAACCAGGACTCTTGGGTTCATAGTGGCGATCCTGAATTAGCTACAGACAAAGCGAAGGATCTGGTCAGGATGGCCGTGGCCAGAGCGTCACTGTTGAGGCCCCTAAGAGCGAAGAGGATCACGGTCAACAAACGCGCCCTCGTCATCGGTGGTGGCGTATCCGGTATGAGCGCTGCGCTCGGCCTGGCGGATCAGGGTTTTGAGGTGGTGATCGTGGAAAAAGAGGCCCAGCTCGGGGGCCTAAGCCGGGAGTTGAGTCACACCATTGAGGGAGCGCGCATCCCCGAATTGCTTCTTGAATTGATTGAGAGGGTCACCCACCATGAAGATATCCAGGTATTGACGGAGTCGCTCATCGTGGGCTTCAGCGGATTCAAAGGGAACTTTACCACTGAAGTTCTCGTAGGGCCCGGCATGTATGAGAGGAGAATCGATCATGGCGCAGTGATCCTCGCCACAGGTGCCAATGAATACAAACCCCAGGAGTATCTGTACGGTGAAGACGACAGGGTGCTGACCCAGATTGAGTTGGGTAAACGCCTGGATGAGAAAGGGGCTGATGACCTTAAGCATGTGGTGATGATCCAGTGTGTCGGGTCCAGAAACGAGGCGTTTCCGAACTGCTCCCGCATCTGCTGCCAAAACGCGGTCAAGAATGCGCTGCACATCAAGGAACTCAATCCAGACACAGAAGTGTATGTGCTCTACCGCGATATCCGAACCTACGGGCCATTGGAGTACTTTTATCGAGAGGCCAGACAGCAGGGGGTACACTTTTTCAGGTTTGACCGCGATGAACCGCCGGAGGTGACGGCGGCAGCGGATGGGCTTGCAATCACCTTCAAAGATCAAGTGCTTCAGAGGGATTTGCGCCTCCCTGCGGATCTCCTCGCCCTCAGCGCTGGGATGCGGGCGGGGGATGTTGAGGAATTGGCCTCAATCCTCAAGCTGGCGGTCAATTCGGACGGGTATTTCATGGAAGCCCATGTTAAGTTGAGACCCGTTGACATGGCCAGTGAGGGCGTTTACGTCTGTGGTACAGCCCATGGCCCCAAACTCATCTCAGAGTCCCTATCACAGGCCATGGCTGCCGCATCCAGGGCTGCAACGTTTCTTTCCCAGTCGGAAATCACTTTGTCCGTCGTGACCGCGAAGGTGGACCAGGAAAGATGTGCCTCATGCCTGATATGTGTGCGCGTCTGCCCTTACGGCGTGCCACGAATCAACAAAGACGGGGTGAGCGAGATTGATGAAGCTCTTTGTCGTGGTTGCGGCGTTTGTGCTGCCGAGTGTCCGGCAAAAGTCATACAACTCAGCTGGTATGAGGATGATCAGGTGATGAGCAAGGTGGATGCCTTATTGGAGGGAGTCGTCTAATGGACAGTTTCCAACCGATTATCATTGCGTTTTGTTGTCAGTTCTGAGGATATACGGCTGCGGACCTGGCAGGTTCTATGCGTCTTCAATATCCGAGCAGCATCAAAATCATCTGCCTGCCCTGTACAGGAAAGGTGGATATTATTCATATTCTGAGGGCGTTTGAAAAAGGGGCTGACGGTGTTTATGTGGCAGGCTGTCTAGAAGGGGCTTGCCAGTACGACAACGGCAACGTCCGGGCACGGAAAAGGGTGGAACATGCCCAACAGATCTTGGAGAAGGTGGGGATCGGCGGCGAGAGGGTCCAAATGTATAACCTTTCTTCCAGTGAAGCCCCCCGATTTGTCCGGATTGCGGAAGAGATGACGGAAAAGATTAAAGCCATGGGACCCAATCCCATCAGGTTGGCCAAGAAAAAGCTGGCCGCCTGAGGGACACGATGGTTTCGGTGTCATGCGTTCGTTCATCCTGTTGGCCAGAAAAGCCAAAATGATTCAGTGTGGCGACCCGTTCTACAGGTTCAGAAAGAGAGGAAAAGATCTATGATTGTGGCGAAGCAGAAACCTATTGAGGAGATTGTTGAAGAAGTCAAGATCTATGACAAAATACTCGTCCTAGGGTGCAATGAATGTGTCACCGTCTGCGAGGCAGGTGGAAAGAAAGAGGTGGCTGTTCTCGCCTCCGCCTTGCGCATGTATTTCATGAATCACGGAAAAGATGTGAAAATAGATGAAGTGACCCTGGAGCGTCAGTGTGATCATGAGTACCTTGAGGAAATCAGGAAAATCATTGATCAGTACGATGTCGTCCTCTCCCTTGCATGTGGTGTGGGCGTTCAGTTCATGGCTGAAACATATTTTAGGACACCGGTTTTACCTGGAGTGGATACCTGTTTTATGGGTGTCACAGAAGAGAGGGGCATCTGGAGCGAACGCTGTCAGGGCTGCGGTCAGTGCATCCTTGCCCGGACGGCAGGGATCTGCCCTGTATCCCGGTGCGCAAAGAGACTCCTTAACGGCCCTTGCGGCGGCTCCACCAAGGGGAAATGCGAAATAGATAAGGAGCTTGATTGTGCGTGGCAGTTGATTGTTGACAGACTCAAAGAGCTCGATAGGCTTGGCGAATATGAGGAGCTTTCGCCCATCAAGGACTGGTCCACGGAGCGGGCTGGAGGCCCTCGAAAAGTGGTAAGGGAGGATGTTCGAGAATGACGGAGACGAAAACGCCGAGTAAGTTGGAAAGAATACTTAAGGCTGGCCATCTTGCAGTCACCTCTGAGTGTGGTCCCCCCAGAGGCAGTGATCCGGGGGTGATCACCAAGAAAGCTGAAATGATTAGGAATCACGTGGATGCCATCAACATCACGGATAATCAGACTTCTGTGACTCGTCTTTGCAGCCTGGCTTCCTGTATTCACCTCAAATTGATGGGTCTTGAACCGGTTCTGCAAATGGTCACCCGCGACCGAAACAGAACCGGACTTCAGAGCGACATTCTGGGCGCTGCCTCTTTCGACATTTACAATATCCTCTGTCTTTCTGGCGACCATCAGGTATTCGGGGACAACCCAAAGGGCCAGAATGTCTTTGATCTCGACTCCATGCAGTTGATCCAGACGGTGAGATTCATGAGGGATGAGGGCAAGTTTCTTGGAGGGGACGAGATTGATCGACCGCCGCGGATGTTTGTGGGTGCCGCTGCCAATCCCTTTGCGGACCCCTTTGAGATCCGTGTTCCAAGGCTGGCCAAGAAAATCGCGGCCGGGGTTGAGTTCATTCAGACTCAGTGCATATACAACCTAGAGAAATTTGAATTATGGATGAAACTGGCCCGGGACCGCGGCCTGCATGAGAAGGTCTATATCCTGGCGGGCGTGACACCCTTCAAGTCCGCAGGCATGGCCAAGTATATGAAAAACCGCGTCCCAGGCATGGATGTGCCGGACGAAGTGGTCAAGAGAATGGGCGGTGTGGCCAAAGAGAAGCAACCTGAAGAAGGCCTCAAGATCTGCATAGAGACCATTCAGCGGCTCAAAGACGTGGAAGGGGTAGCGGGATTCCATATCATGGCCATAGAATGGGAGGAAAAGGTGCCGGAGATTGTGGAGAAAAGCGGTCTCCACCCAAGGCCTAAGCTTGAATAGAACCATGCAAATCACTGGTGTCCAAAGTAAATCGAAAACACGCTTCTAAACGAGCTAAGTGCCTGTATTTACAAGATGCCCCACCACGGTGCCCAAGATTTAGATTCCCATGAGCACCGAGCCGCGAGCCATGGGG
>JASFTV010000079.1:0-12427 GCA_050050615.1 Desulfobacteraceae bacterium | reverse complement strand
TTGCAAAATATAACTTGAGTGCTGAGGAAGGCAAATTGGCCATGGCAAGGATATCGGCCAAGAGTCACAGGAACGGGGTCAGGAGTCCAAAGGCCCACTTAAGGATGGAGGTCTCTGTTGAACAGATTCTGAAATCCCCCATCATTGCTTGGCCGTTGGGGCTTTTCGATTGTTGTGGTGTCAGTGATGGTGCAGCCTGTGCTATCGTGACGAGACCGGAGATCGCCAAAACACTCCGGACAGATCCTGCGTACATAAAGGCCCTCCAGCTTGCCGTGACCAGCGGGGAGGAGCATGCGTTTACCAGCTGGGACGGCGCTCACGTGGAATCCACCTATCGGGCAGGGGCCCTGGCCTACGAGGAAGCGGGCATAAAGAACCCCCGGGAAGAACTCAGCATGATCCAGGTCCATGACTGCTTCTCCATTACGGAGCTCGTTACCTATGAGGATCTCCAGATCTCCCCCAGGGGACAGGCAAAGGAGGACGTTGCGGCAGGGTTCTTCGAACTGGACGGCCAGGTCCCCTGTCAAACAGATGGCGGGCTGAAGTGTTTCGGTCACCCCATCGGCGCCTCCGGACTGAGAATGGCCTACGAGTGCTACAAACAGCTCCAGGGAAAGGCGGGAGAAAGACAGATCAAGAATCCTGAACTGGCCCTAACCCACAACCTGGGCGGGTTCCCCGGAATGGCTGTCTGCAGCGTGGGGATTTTTGGTCGATGAAACAGGAATGAGCATCTTTTCAGAGAAGGAGGATGTCATGGGTCTGAAAGTGGAAAATGTTAGGAAGATAACGGTTATCGGAGGTGGCGGGTCCATGGGTCACGGCATTGTTCTGGCCTGCATCCAGGCAGGACCCTACGAAGTCACGATTCTGTCGAGAAAGGAAAAGACCTGTCAGTATGGGCTGGATTTGATCCAGAAAGGTCCTTATGGCCTTGCCAGAGCGGTAAAAAGGGAAAAGATGACCCAGGAACAGGCCGATGAGGCATTTTCGCGTGTGAAAACGACAACGGACTATGCACAAGGCCTGGAAGGCGCTGATCTTGTTTTTGAGTCGATCATCGAAGACAAAGCCATCAAGAAAGAGTGCTTCAGAGAGGTGGAGAAGCATGTTCCGGATCACTGTGTGATTGCCTCGGGCACATCCGCCATTATGATCAGCGAGATGGCCGGGGCCATGACCACAATGGAGAAGAATCTCGTGGGGACCCACTGGTTCTTTCCATCCAACGTGATGCCCTTGGTGGAGGTTGGCCGCAGTGAGCTGACGAGTGAGGAAACCTTTCATTTCATCATGGATTTTCTGACAAAAATCGGAAAAAGGCCCTTTGCCGTTAAGGATTCTCCTGGATTCTTTATGACCCGATTCATCAATACCTACATCACCGAGGCCATTCGTCTCGTGGAATTGGGGATTGCCAACATTTCCGATATCGACATGATGAATCGGATGGGAAGCGGCTGGCCCATGGGTGTATTTGAACTTTTGGATGACACGGCATCCTTTGATGCCTACTACCACGCCCAGAGCTATCTGTACGAGACCCTGGGAGATCGGTATCGGGTACCTGCCCTGGCTCGGAAGGTGTTTGAAGCGGGCTACATTGGGCACCCCCAGTTGAAGCCCGGTTCAAAGGGCGGCTGGTATGAGTTCTTCGGAGAAGAGAAGAAGTACCTGAGCCTGAAGAAGAAATAGGACAGGATGGGAAGGGCTGTTTACGGCTGATGTCGGGGGCACCCCGGGCGCATCCTAAATGGGTATAATATGACTGAGATTGGGGAACCGAGTAGCGGGGGTTTCGGCTGGCTGTGTTCTTACACACCCGTGGAGATTCTGGTAGCAGCTGGACTGACACCGGTGCGTCTTGATGCGGGCGAGACCCTGCTTCACAGGCCTAATCCCAACGTGTACCAACTGATCTGCCCCTATCTCCGCGCTGTCTTTGACATGGCCGAGGAAAAGCGATTGGATTCCCTCAAGGGAGTCCTTTTCATGAAGTGTTGCGACGGGATGATCCGGCTATACGACCTGTGGAGAGCCCACCTTCCCGGACAACCGGCTTACGTGCTTCCCCTTCCCAAGGTTCAGTCTCCCCGCGCCGTAGATTATTTCGCCAGCACCATAAGGCATTTTACAGAAGAGCTCGAAAAGGCGCTGGGCGTCCCGGTCACTAATGACTCCCTGGGACAGGCCATCAGGGATCTCAACGATCTCAGATCTTCGGTCCGTGAACTCTATCGGCGTCGCTCGGGAGATCCCCAGGCCATGTCTTACACGGATCTGCGTTTGTGCACGGGCAAATGGCTCTCCATGCGTCCGGCGGATGCTGCGCGAGATGTTCAGAGGAGGCTTTGCACATTGGAACGGAGTCCACCCTCGAGCCCCTCAGGCAAACCCCGGGTCCTTGTCTCAAGCTCCACCCTTGACCAGATTGGCTTGCTGAAGCTCATCGAAGATGCTGGGATGGAGATTGTTGCCGATGATCATTGTAGCGGGCTGCGCCATTTTGATGAAAACGTCAGTGAGAGCGGTGACCTCTATTACAATCTTTCAGAGCGGTATCTCAAACGCTGGCCCTGTGCACGCATGCAGGCGGAGCCCTCTCACATCCAAAAGTTCATCAAGGAGGTTGAAACGTCAGATGCAGCGGGTGTTGTCTATGTGGGGCTCAAATACTGCGACCAATCCGGGTATGACATGCCCCGAATGCAGGTCGAGATGAACAAGCGGCATATCCCGTTTCTCTATATCGAAAACGACTACACCAAGACCGGACTGGGCCAGCTCAAGGTGCGAATCGAGGCCTTTGCTGAAATGCTTTTGAAGGAGTTCTAGTTATGCGCCGGATATATGCTGGGTACAGGGAGTATGCCGAAGCGAGGCTCGCCCTCGGGCCCAATCCCAGGGCCATGCTTTACAAAAATCTCGCTCCGGTTGGCATGTCTGCTTTCGAGCCCGGCGCCAGGGTGGCGTGGTTTCGGTTACCCACCTCCCCTGCCGGCAGGGGAATGGCGCCCTCTATTTTATCGAGCAGAAGCTGAATGAAAAAGGTATCGTCTGAATGGACCTTGAGGCGGACATTTGCGATGCGACCACTTTTTCTCCAACAAGATGCGCACGGCCATCGAGAACTATATTCAGATGATGTCAAAAGCCTGAGGAGAACACTTTTAGAATAGAACACCCGGGCTATCCATGATCTTTAGCCCTATTTCAGCCCATGTATGAAATTAATCCCGTTCATGAGCAGATCTATTTCCTTCGGTATTTGGGGACCACGTGGCCGACCTCTTCTAATATCTTTTTGCTGAGAGATGGATACGGGCTTAGTGTTATTGACACAGGTCTAAATAAACCCGATAGTTTCCAAGGATTCACACGTTGTTTGGACCAATTGGGTTACAAAATCTCTGATATCCACACGGTCCTCCTGACACACGGTCATACGGATCACATTGCAGGTGTACGAAAGATCCAACAATTCTGCAATCCCCGTATTCTCCTGCCCGGAGCATGCATTCCTGAAGCCGTGGATCCCCGCTCCCAGGAAAACGCCGTCCTTCCCGCCTCCGTAAGGGACATTCAGCCTGCCTTGCGGCATTATGATATATTGAAAGAATTTCGAAATTCCTGTGGCGAATGGGTCCTGAGCGAAAAGGAAATCCTTGGCTTCAGGAATGGTGATGATATAGAACTGGGAGCCTATCGATTCCGAGCCATACATACTCCCGGGCATGATGCCGGGCTCATGGTGTACTATGAACCAGGGATCAAGCTCCTCTTGACCACGGATCTGCTGCGTGCCGCTATTCCAGGAAATGCCTTGCCCTGGTATTGTTCCACAGGAGGGGGGGTGTCCGAGTATCTGGGCGCGCTTGACAGAATAGAGACCCTCGATGTAGCGAAGGTCTATCCTTCTCACGGCAAACTGAATGGGGCGTTTACGAAGCACGTGAGAAAAACACGGAATATCATTCTTGAACGAGAAAACAGGATTGTGGCTGCAATTAAGGAAGGTCCCATGACATGTGAACAGCTCGATGGTTTGCTTTACACTCCCCTGGCCCTCAAGTACTGCCCCTGGTTCTCAAGCTGCACAGAAGCCCATCTGAAGAAACTGGAAACGGAAGGGAAAGTAGAAAGGGACGGGTTGTTTTTCCACTGGAAGGACCGGTGACATGATACGGGACTATGTACATGAGACGCTAGACGAAGAAGTGGAAGCGATCGGGGGATACTATCTGTTCAACAAAGAGGTTCGGCTCCCCTTTAAGCACCGCGAAGTGCTCTATCTGGTTGGATTTGCGATTGTAGACAGGTCCTGCTGCGGACCCGGTGGATGCGGTTTTGCCCTAGTCCCCGGCTATGTGGTCTCCTGGAAATCAAGAATCGACGACAATGGAAAGCCGGTCTCCCAGGTGAAGCCCATTCAAGAAAAGTCCATCCAGCAGGCGTTGACACGTCTCATTCAGCAGTCCGAAGTGGTCACGCAAGTTCAGTTTTTGTAGAAGGCAATGGACCCGTCCCTCCTGACAGCAGGACCATCTTTATCTCCAGTTGCTTAGCAGAATCATCGTGCTCTGATGCCATTGTCGCCTGCATTCCTGCCGCAGTTTATCCCGCACGGGATACGAGACCGGAATGACAAAGCGGGTATTTTCTATCCTTTTAGGGGGCATCAAGTTATGATATGATCCTTTTTCACTTAAATATGATACTGGGCAACCACGTCACCAGCTCTGGAAAGGCAATGATTAATGCCAAACCGATAAGCTGGATGGTCACAAAGGGAATGATCCCCCTGTAGATGTGACCGGTGGTCACCTCTGGAGGACAGACGCCTTTGAGATAAAACAAGGCGAAACCGAAGGGCGGTGTGAGGAATGAGGTTTGGAAATTCACGGCAATGAGGATGGCAAACCACAGCGGGTTAATGCCCAGATCAATGATAATGGGGGCAAGGATGGGAACCACGATGAAGGTGATCTCGATGAAGTCCAGGAAGAAACCGAGAAGGAAGAGGACAAACATGACAACGGCCAGGATTCCCCACTGTCCTCCCCCGATTCCCTCAAGAAAGGATCTCACCATCTGATCTCCTCCTAACCCGCGAAAAACCAGACCAAAAGCGGTTGCCCCCAGAAGGATGAGAAACACCATGCTGCAAAGACGCGTGGTCGCCGTCATCACATCCTTGAGCACGGTCAAGGTGAATTTTCCCTTTGCCATGGTCATGATCATGGCGCCAAAGGCGCCCACGGCCGCCGCCTCAGTGGGGGAGGCAATTCCGAAAAAGATGGTTCCCAGGACGGCCAGAATCAAAACGGCCGGCGGTACCAGCGCCTTAAGGACCTGGATGGTCAACTCCTTCGCCCTTATCTCGGCAACTTCTTCTTTTGACAGCCCGGGAGCCGCTTCTGGCTTCAGAAAGGCATAGATCAGAGTGAATATCACATAGAGACCCACGAGGATGATGCCTGGAATCGTGCCCCCGGCAAAGAGGCTGCCTACAGGGACTCCCATGATGTCTCCAAGGATGACAAGAACGATGCTGGGTGGAATGATCTGCCCGAGCGTCGCAGCCGCTGAAATGGTCCCCGTGGCCAATTCCGCTTGGTACCCTTTGCGAAGCATTACGGGAAGGGCAATGATGCCCATGGTGACCACCGTGGCCCCAATGATTCCCGTAGAGGCAGCCAGAAGGGCACCCACTATCACCACAGAGACGGCCAAACCGCCTCTGAGTCGACCGAAAAGGGTAGACATGGTCTCCAACAACTCCTCGGCCAGGCCGGAGCGTTCCAGCATCACCCCCATGAATACGAAGAGTGGAACGGCAACCAGGATGAAACTCGTCATCCTGGTCCAGATTCGCATCGGAAGAAGGGAAAAAAAATCCAAACCAAAGCCAATGGACCCGAAGATTAGGGCAATTCCCCCCAGGGTAAAGGCCACAGGATAGCCGATCAGGAGGCTGATCACCAGGGAGATGACCATCAAAACAGCGAGTGTTTCTGTCATAGATTCTCTCCCTTCCCGGCAAGGAAATAGATCTTCTTGATAAACAGAGACACGGCCTGAATACCGATCAGAAGAAAGGCCGCGGGGATGACGGCCTTCAAGACATAGACAGCCGGCAACCCCCCGGGGTTTGGGGAGAATTCCCGGATGGACCAAGAGTTGCTCAGGAAAGGCCAGGCCGCCCAGGCAACCAGGATGCAGTAAGGGATGCACAGGAACAGGGTTCCGAACAGATCAACCCACGCCTTGGCCTTCTCGTTAAAGCGGGTGTAAAGGAGGTCCACACGCACATGGCCGTCGACCAGGAAGGTCCAACCTGCTGCCAGCATGAAATTCATGGCAAAGAGGTGTATCTCCAATTCCATAATGGCAACGGAGCCAGCGTGAAAGATATACCTCATCACCACATCGTAAACCGTGATCAAGACGAGGATCAGCGTGAACCATCCGACCGCTTTACCGATCCATCCGTTGATGGTATCTATGACCCTGACGAATGCTTTCAAGAGGATGCCCTTTCTGATCGTGTTTCGCCCCTGCCCGGCCTCCGGTGAAGGATTGCTCGGGCGGCGGGCGAAAAAACAGGTTGACGTCTTAGGATACCTGTTTGGCTCTCATGTAGGCGCCTTCGGATATCTCCCTAAAATACTTGATCTTGGCCTGGAACTGGCGGATGGAGGCCAGGACCTCCTTTGTATCTGGATCCGCTGCGGCCTGCTCATCAAGGACTTCATTGGCCGCTTTGTGCAGGGCCTTGATGACGTCATCCGGCAGCTTTTTCACCATCACGCCGTGCTCTTCCGCGAGTTCCTTGAGGGCAGTGGCATTCATGTCAATGTCTTCAGTAAAGCTCTTGAGAACGCCTTCTGCACAAACGGCCTCCACAATGGCCTGAAGATCAGGGGTCAGGGACTCCCAGGCCTTGGTGTTTATGTAGAGATCCACATTTGCTTGAGGCTCCTGCCATCCCGGATAATAATAGTACTTAGCGGCTTGATGGAGACCAAACCGCTGATCAAAAACGGGTATGGCCCATTCTGCACCGTCCAGGACACCTCTTTCGAAGGCTGTGAAGATCTCGCTTCCGGGGAGAAGTACGATGTTAGCCCCGAGCTTGGCCAGGGTCTTGCCGCCCAGTCCCGGAATTCGAAACTTGAGCCCTTTGAAATCCTCCACCGATTCGATCTCTTTGCGGAACCATCCTGCCATCTGGATCATGGTATTCAGGTGTGGAATCGGGTAGATATTATATTTGCTGAAGATTCTTCGATAGAGGTCAAGCCCCCCGCCTTGATAGAGCCAGGCGTACATTTCAGATGCGGTGAATCCAAAGGGAATGGCGGTAAAGAGCTGTCCCACAGGGACCTTTCCGGCATAATAGTATGAGGCCGTACTTCCCAGCTGGATGGCCTGCCCCTGGCTGACAGCGTCAAAGACATCCAGCGGCCCTACAAGCTCCCCCCCTGCAAAGACCTGGATCTTGAGGCGTCCTTCACTCATGATCTCGATTTTCTTGGCCAGCCACTCACAGCCTGTTCCAAGAATAGGGTATTTGGGGGGATAGCTCGTAGCCATCTTCCAGTTATAGGTTTTCTGCTCGGCACGTGCGCGTGAGGGGACGAATGCCCCGGCAGCAGCGACACCTAAAGCTGTCTTTTTCAAGAACTCTCGTCGTTTCATCATTCACCTCCCATGTCTTGTCTTGCGTTTAAGAAGAAAATCCCCCTTCGAACGATATACGCTAGATCACCCCCTTTCTTTGGTCACGAATAGGTATGATACGATTCCGATCAGATGACTAGAAACCCCAATAACCAATAACCGTTATCCGAAAACGCCCAACTCCGTCTTTCCTCGATTGGAGCTTAAGTGGCCGCTTGCGTAACAGGGACACCCAAGGCCATTCAGGATACGGGTTTGCTCAATAGAGCGGGTGATGTGGAGGGAGTCCTCGGGACGGGGAAAGAAGGCGTCAGGAGCAAAGATCGTTTCTCTTAGGCTGTAGGTCATCGCATAACCGAACAAGAAATCAGAAGGCCGGTGAGGAGAAAAAACGAAAATCAGGAAACGCGACACGATCAACTTGCGTTCGAAAAGGCTTGCACCTCAACAGACGCTATCTGAACCGCATGAGCATGTCAAGAAAGCTTAGAAAAAGAGAATTTTTGTTCCTATTTGCAGTAGGAATCCAACTGCTCCCAGTTTTTGTCAACCCATCGCTGCAGGGCTTCAATGGCCTCATCGGTAAGGGCGTCAAACCGCCCCTGGCATTTCAAATACTCGTCTACAGGTTTGCCCTTGGATGGTCGGTAAGTAATCCGAAAATGGCCGTGTTCCACTTCGTAGAGGATGAGGAATCCTGTTTCGACGGCAAGGCGGGCCACCTCCACGGTCCTGTTCTCCGGAAACCTCCAGCCCGTCGGACACGGCGCTTGAATGTGAATGTATTTGAACCCCGGCCCCATGTCTCTCGCCTTTGCCACCTTCGCGATAAAGTCCTCTGGGTATCCCACAGAAACGGTTGCCACATAGGGAATATCATGGGCTGCCATGATTCTTGGGAGGTCCTTCTTGCGTTGTTCCTTTCCCTTGGTGGTAGACGTGGTCCAAGAGAACTGAGGTGTCGAACTGCTTCGCTGGATCCCCGTGTTCATGTAAGCCTCATTGTCATAGCAAAAATAGATGCCGTCGTCGTTCCTCTCTGCAATGCCTGAGAGAGCGGCCATCCCGATATCTCCCGTGGAACCGTCGCCGGAGAGGGCAATAATATTGATCTTACGATCTTCTGGAATAACACCTTTCCGTTTCAAAACCTTTGTGGCGGCGATCATTCCGGACATCCCTGCGGCTGCCGGGGCCATGGCGATGAAGAAGGAGGGGACCTCCACGGAATAAGGGTGGACCTGGGTGGTCAAAACCATACAGGTCGCCCCCGTATTCATAATGGTATGCTTTCCCAGAACCTTTGTGATCCATCTCGCCGCCATGCCGCCCGGACAACCCGGGCAGAGCGGATGACCGTTATGGAAGAGTTCCTCCCGTGGGATTAATTCGTCCAGTTCTCTCATCGTTCTCATGACAGACCCCTTACTTGATGCCATCGAATCGGATTGGTTATGTGCTCCACGTCCCGCTCTCCATACAGGTTCAGGGCAATCTCCCTGATATGTTCGGGCGTCACATCTCGACCTCCAAGGCCGAGGATGTAATCAATGAGGAGAGGATTGTCGCTCCTCCTGTTGAAGCAATGGCAGAGCTCGAAATAGACAATACCGCCAGCTCCTACTGACACGTCCTTTTCAAGCACAGCGATGGCTTTCACCTTGGAGAGACATTCCTTGAGTTCCCGATCCGGGAAAGGCCTGAAACTTCTTAAT
This sequence comes from Desulfobacteraceae bacterium, assembly GCA_050050615.1. GTDB lineage: Bacteria > Desulfobacterota > DSM-4660 > Desulfatiglandales > HGW-15 > JASFTV01. The sequence continues at coordinate 3,023 of JASFTV010000079.1, read as the reverse complement.
TTCACCAACCCTACGGGTATCCCCTCTTCCTTTCTCAACTGCCTGACTACCTCCCGCGCTGTTGTGGCCATGGTTCCAAGGGTCAAGATAGCAATTTCCGCATCCTCCATCATCTCCGCTGAGATCACGCCCCCGTATCTTCTCCCGAAGATCTCACCGAATTCTCGATCCACCTGCTGGATCACACTCTCGGCCTGGTCCATGGCCTCCTGCTGCTGGTACTTGATCTCAGTGATGTAAGAATCGTCCATGGCAATTTGCCCCAGTGCCATGGGTCTCTCCGTGTCCAGGATCACGTGCTCAGGCCGATACGGTGGCAAGAAAAGGTCCACTTCTTCCTGGTTCAGGATCTCCACGGACTCCATTTTATGAGAGATAATAATGCCCTCGTAACAGATTGCCACAGGTAGAAGCACGCGCTTATCTTCCCCAATCCGGTAAGCCTGAACCATCATGTCGTGGACCTCCTGGGCATTCTCCACATAGATCTGTATCCATCCCGTGTCCCTCTGGTCAAGGGAATCCGTATGGTCCGGGACAATGGTCTGAGGGGGGCCCAGGTATCGATTGACAATGGCCATGACAATGGGCAGGCGGCTTGAGGAGGCCACAAACAGATTTTCGTGCATATAGGCCAGTCCCTGGGCAGATGTGGCCGTAAAGGTCCGGGCTCCCATGGCCTCTGCCGCAACACCCGCTGCCATCACCGAATGCTCCGATTCCACCGGAATGAACTCGGCGTCCAGGTCACCCCTCTCTATGAACTCAACCATCTTTTCCATGATGGGGGTCTGGGGGGTAATGGGATAAACGGGCATCACCTCAATGCGTGCCAGCCGGGCGCCATGCGCCGCAGCATAATTCCCGGTTAACATCTTTCTTGTTCCCATGGTTATGCCTCACGCTCTGAGATCATGCTAATGTAACCGCACGGACATTCATTTTGACAGACACCGCAGCCCTTGCAATAGTCGTAATTGATGGTGAAGCGCTCCGATTGAGGGTCAAGCTGAACAGCTCCATCAGGGCAGAAAAGATAACAGTTCCCGCACAAACGGCACACCCCGCAGCTAAGACATCTCCGGGCCTCTTCGCAAACTTCCCCGCCATCCAACCCTGAGGTGATCTCCCTAAAGGAATTGATCCTTTCGGACGGGGATAATCGGTCCGGTGCATGCCTCGCGGAGTGGACAACATAGTTCAGGTTTAAATCCTCTAGAGCCGCCACTTTTCGCTCTCCGGAAACGGAGATCAAATCAAGCCCCAGGTGCCTTAGCATGGTGCGTGCAAGGGCACCCTGATCTGCCAACTCTCGGGGATCATCCCCATGCAGATAATAGTCCATGGCAATCGCGGCCCGCTTTGCGGAACCGATGGCATGGGAGACGGTCCAAGGCTGGTCTACAGCGTCCCCTCCTGCGAAGACCCCCTTCATAGACGTCTCATGGGTCAAGGGATGAACCGCGATGGCGCCCTTCGTGGTGGCAGAAATGCCCAGTTCCGCCGTAAAGGCCGAATCAAACAGTCGACCAATGGAGACAATAACCGTGTCGGCATCCATGCTGCTCAGTTCTCTGTCGTCGTACCGGGGGGCAAAAGCGCCCTTTTCATCAAAGACGGCGGTACAGCGCTTAAATTCAACACCCCGGATCCTGTTGCCTTCGTGCAAGAACCTGTTGAGGCCAAAGCGGTTCACGATTCGGATACCCTCCTCAAGGGCATCTTCAATCTCGTAATCCCAGGCAGGCATTTCATCACGGGCCTCGAGACACACCAGGGTCACGTGTTCGGCCCCCATTCGAAGGGCAGTGGATGCCGCATCGATCGCCGCGTTCCCGCCGCCGATGACGACCACGCTCTTACCCAGGCGGATGTCTTCTTTTCGATGGACACGGGTTAGAAAATCCATACACCGCATCACGCCTTCGGATTGTTCCCCCGCCATATTCAAGAGAGGCTCTTTGGCTGCCCCTGTGGCCAGAAACATGGCGTCATACTCTTTCTTCAGTTCGTCGAAGGCCAAATCGGAAGCAATCCGGCACCCCGTCTTCACCTTTATACCCAGCGAGAGGATGTCCCGGATCTCTTTTTCCAGCACCTCTCTCGGTAGGCGATAAGAGGGGATCGCCGTCTGGGGGATGCCGCCCAGCTCATCCCTGGCTTCGAACAGGGTGACGGGATATCCCATCAAGGTCAGGAAATAGGCACAGGCCAATCCCCCGGGTCCGGCACCGACCACAGCCACCTTCTTGGCCTGCCTCTCCCTGAGCACCGGAGATGCATGAGGTACGTCGAAGAACTCGTCTGCCAAGTAGCGTTCCATCGCCTGAATGGAGAGAGCGTCATCCATCTCTTTCCGGTTGCATGCCCCTTCACAGGGATGATGACAGATCCTTCCGCACACACCCGGAAATGGATTTTCCAGGATCAGGGCCTCCCAGGCCTCATTCAGGTTCTCCTGGCCCACTTCCCACAAAAAGCGCTGAATCCAATTTCCTAATGGACACGTATCCTGGCAAGGGGGGATCTTGGCTTCGTACTCCGGCCGCATGTACCTCCACAGTCCCGTCTTCCTCCTTACGGGCGGCAGTCCGATGCCCACGTTCCCGATGGGCAGTTCCTTGTAGGAATAACGCTTCGTAATGTCGGGTCCCATGTGCTTCATCCCGTTCATGATGTCCCTCGTAGGTTTTCATATCCCATCCGAGCAGCTTTTCGGTTGATCTCAATCCGCTTTTCGGGAAAATAGTCCGACAGGGCCTTGTAGACCGATTCTATGGAGACATCCTTTTCTGCAGCGCAGTAAGCCCCGACAATAATAATATTGGTGATCGGTATCGTGGTCTTGCCATAGAGCTGGTGGGCGATGGCTGTTGCGTCGATCGTGATGGGACGTTCCACTGTTTCCGGCAAATCCGCGGGTATTTCAGTCTTTTCATCATGACAATTGACAATGACCCTTCCACCCGCTTTCAATCCTTGGAGGGGATTTCCCATTTTGAAGAGATGGGAATCCATAATGA
>JASFTV010000078.1:0-12597 GCA_050050615.1 Desulfobacteraceae bacterium | reverse complement strand
GAACTGGGCCTGGGGCACAATTTCCTGTGCATGCGGTGGGCTGTAACCTTAAATGAATGCTGGAAACGACAATTGCTTTCGGGGCACGCTCCAGAGGCCTTGGAGGTGAGAGAGGCGTTCGCTATCCCTGGCTAAGAATCAGGAGGCTTGCCCTTGTCCAGCCTATCCGGGTTTGCGTAGAAAAGGGTATTCTCTATGGCAGGCGCCGCACGGCTGCTCAAGGTCGCAAAACCACAGATGCCTGCATTTCAATACTTAATGCTTAAGATGTGAGCCTGGCCCCTCAAGCGATCTTGTCGGGCCACTGGTCATTCCAGGGTCTCATCTGCTCATAGGCAAAGGCCATTTGGAGGACCAGGTCATCCCGGTGGTGAGGGCCGATGATTTGAAGCCCGGCAGGAAGCCGATTGTCTGTCAAACCTGCCGGCACAGAAGCGGCGGGATGCCCTGATAGGTTGAAGGGATAGGTGAAGGCGACCGCCCAGAGAAGCGGGATCGGCTGTCCTTCAATCTCGGATGGCGGCGGGCCTTTGGCTGCAAAGGCCTCTGTGGGCATCGTGGGCGTCAACAGAAGGTCATACGCTTCAAACAGCTCCCACAAGACACGGTTGAGGTTTGTCCTCAATGTCTGCGCCTCAACAAGATCCTTCAGCGAAAACGATTGCACATCATCCAAGGCCTTGACCAGTGTCCTTCCCATGTGATTTCTGTTCTTATCAAGGCGTTGGTGCACGAGGGCATACAATTCGCTATTCATGAGGTTGTTCCATGTATCCGCAACATCCGGCAATGCCCCTTCCCACAGCTCAACCTTATGACCCATCTGTTCAAAGGATTTCACCGCCTCTTCCACCCTCGCCATCACATCCCTCTGCACCCTTGCGTATCCCAAAGTTGGGCTGAATGCGATCGTAAGGCCCTTCGGAATCGTATCCAGACATTTCAAATAGGATAGGCCCGGTGGCGGGAGAGAATCAGGGTCCGAAGGATGGTATCCCGCAACACAATCAAGGTAGAGGGCGGCATCACGGACGCTCCTGGTAAGAGGCCCCAAGCTCATGAAGTGATACATCTGCAGGAAAGGGGAAGGACCTGAAGGAATTCTGCCAAAGGAGGTCTTCAGCCCGAAGCATCCCGAGTATGACGCTGGAATCCGGATAGAACCTCCTGAATCAGATCCTGTGCACAGGGGGACCATGCCACCCGCCACCGCAGCCGCAGAGCCCCCGCTGGACCCACCGGGCGTACGACCCGTATTCCAAGGATTTTTCGTGACCCCGTACAGCAGATTCTTGGTAAATCCGGTAAATCCAAACTCCGGGGTGTTCGTTTTTCCGAGAACGATAGCGCCTGCCGCCTTGAGTCTGGCAACCTGCGTTGAATCCCATTTGGCCACATTGTTCTTGTATGGAACGGAACCAAAACTGGTCACCATCCCCTTGACGTCTTCCATATCTTTGACGCCTATGGGAATGCCTGCCAGCGGCCCAGCTTCTTCTCCTGAAGTGATACGCTCCGTCATTTCCCTTGCCTCATCCATGGCCTCCTCGACACGCATGCATACAAAGGCATTGAGAACAGGATTGACCGCCTCAATTCTCTTCAAGGTCTCCTCCATCAACTCAGCGGGTGAGATCTCTTTAGACTTGATAAGGTTTACAAGTTCCATGGCAGATTTGGAATGGATCGACGACATCATAACCTCCGGGAGTGGAAGATTGGAATGCTGGAGTGGTGAATCATTGGCGTGATGGACTGATGGAGTAATGGAATAATGGAAAGAAGAGAAACCACAAAACCTCAGAAACATTCCATCTGTCTCAATACTCCAGTACTCCCATACGCCAGTACTCTATGACTCCAATACTAGGATTTATCCCCTATACGCCCCTGCTGCGTCTTTACGCTGCCACCCGTGAACTCTAAGACCGGGACCAGCGGGTCCGCTTCCCTGAAAAGATGGACGGTTTCAGGGTGACACGTGAAAAAGAGAACCTGGTGCTCTTTAGACAATTCCAAAATGGTCTCTACGGTCGCTTTTGCCCTAGGCGGGTCGAAGTTGACCAGGATCTCATCCATGATGATGGGCAGGGACTCTGACCTTTTAGAATATTCTTGAATGAAGCCGAAGCGGAGAGAAAGGTAGAGTTGCTCTGCGGTCCCTCGACTGAGTTCCTCGATCTGCTTTCGGGTGTGATCCTGGGAGACCACCTCGATACGATTCTCTCCGATCGGGGCCACAAGAGACGGGTATCTCCCCAGCGTGAAGCGCTCAAAAAACCGGGCTGCTTCACCGACAACCTCCGGCTGCATTTCCCTCTCGTACCTGACACTACCCATTCGGATCAATGCTTGAGCAAGCCTCACTATGCTCCATTCGCGTGCTGAAGCAGCCAACTGCTCCTTGAGTCCCTCCTCTTCCGCTCTCAGAGCTGAAATCGTTTCGTCCTTGATCAGTTGGCGCGCTTGCTCCTCAAGGGTGGCCTGTTCCCTTTTCAGTCGATCGAGAGTCGCATCAACCTCCTTGAACTCTTGCTCCAGCCTCCTCTTCTCTTCTTCCAATGTCTCGCGGTTCAACTGAGACAATGACTTAAGAACAGCCTCCAGTTCGTCTAATGTTCCGGCTAAACGCCTTATGTTGTCCTGGGAGTTTTCTATGTCTCTTTTCAAGCCCTCCCGTTCTTCATAGACTAATCCTCTCTTTCGAAATTGCTCCTCTTCATCTGCGCCACCGGCGTGCATAAGGGCCCCAATCTCTCCCTCAAATTTTGAAGCCTGTTTTTGAATTCGCTCGATAGACTCGCGGGTAACGGCCATCTCGCCCAGGAGCAAATCCCTGTTCCGAGCCGCCTGTTCTGACTCTAAGAACGCCTTTATCAGGTTTTGAACCACGCCGCGAATGTTATCCTCAGCCACCTCCTCTCGTCGGCTCGAGGTTAGTATCCTGTTAGCAAGGTCGATATACGCTTTCTTGGTCTCCTCAACGGATTCTAGCTTTGCTCTTAACTGCTTAACGCGATCTACCTGCTCTTTACAAGATTCAATTAGCGAGAGGGTTTCCAGGGTGCCATCGGGCGTCAGCGCCGGATCTAGAGCGCGATTCTTCAGCCATGCCTTCCACTGTGTCTGAATTGTCTCAGCCGCGCTCTCGGATTCAGCCAATGCTTCATTTGCCGCATCATATCCTCTTTTTGCCTCTTCAAGATCCTGGGTGGCCTTTCTCCAACGATCCAGCATATCCATCCGTCCCACCAGTTGCTCTTCCAGGCCTTCCAGCGTTTCCCTGGCCGGGACCTCGGATAGGGAAAGAATGCTTTTGGCCGCATCCGTCTGTTTTTGGATACGCTCCAGGTCGCTCCTGATCTCACTACGCTTCCCCTCAAGCGCGTCTATTTTCACAACAAGAAGATTGAGACGGCCCTCCCCTATTTGGCTCCTTTCCCGCTCTGCCCTCCTCATGCCCGATCTTGCAAACCACAGGCTAAGGCCGACAGCGAGAGCAAGCAGGGCGACCATAACGCCTTGATCCCATGCTTGGTTGGATCCTGCCCAGATCAAGTAAAGCAGACCTGCCGCCATGATCGAAGGAACCGGCCAGAAAGGAAATTTGTACGGTGTTCGTATCAGGGCGTCTTCCAGCATGGCCTTGTCTTGCCTAAGGCCGTCGAGACGCTCATGTGTGTAATCCAATTCATTCTCTAAATCACGGATCCTTGACACCTGACCTTTGAGCTCCTGACAGGACTTCCTCATTTGGAGGAGCCTTTCGGGATCCTTGACAGAGGGCTCCCGCAAATTTCGAAGAATCTTTTCAGCCTCTCTTTTCTCTGATGCTGCGTTATCAAGACCGCTTTGTCTCTTCTGCACCTCATGCTCAGCCTGCTTTAGATCATCTCTAAATCCCCGCACTTCCTCCCTGGTCGCAACGGAGAGACCAAACCCGAGGACTGCTTCTTCGTTCCAAAGTGGACCCAGGCGGCCAAGGGTCTGCTTCAGTCTATATTCGGCGTTTGTCCGTTCTTCTCTCAAAGAAAATGTTTCCTCGACCACGGCATCAAAATGCCCCTGATTTCGCTGGAGTTGCCTGATGGATGGGGCCTGCTCAAGAAGATCCGGGTCTGTTCTCTGGGCTGAGAATTCTGATTCCTGACGACTCAGATTATCCTCTTTTTCTTGGAGGTCCTTTTTTGCGTCCTCAAGTCTGCTCTTCAAGTTCTCATAGCGACTGAGACCCTCTGTAGGAAAGTCATCAATCACCTCCAGCGATTCCAGCTTTTGCTTTGCCAGTGAGAGGTTGATCCAATCCGGCCAAATCTGAAGCCATTGCTCTTGCCTTCTAAGCTGGGCGGATAGGGTGACTCGGTTTTTTTCCAAGAGAGCGATCTCTTCTTTCAGGTCAGAAATCCGGGAGATGAGCTGGTCATACTGGTCAATAGAGCCGGATAATGCTCTCTTCTGTTTCAGGATGGCTTGAAGTCGCGAGACATTGACATTGATTTTTGGCTTCGTACCTCCCGGCTTGAACAGATCATCCTCAAGCTTCTCAAGGTCCGACTTCAGTCTCGTCAACCTGCCGGGGTCAATGCCCGCGCCGGCACTAAAAAGGGCCTCCTTCACCGACTCGGTATTGAGACTTTCAAAATTCTGTAACTCGGATAGGCTAAATCCATAGATATTCTTGAAAAGAACTCTGTTAGCCGTTCCCAAGAGTCGCTCCAGAGGCGACGCACCGGCCTCGGAATGATCCGGTTTAAGGACCTCCACCTTACCGCCGCGGGGGCCTGGATAGCGTTCCACCACATAAGCCTGTTGGCTATCTGTCACCACCGTGATGTTTCCCCCGTGGCGCCCGCCTGAGAGGGGAGGATAGAGATTTTCGCTGCTACGGCGGTCAGGAAATCCGAATAGTATCGCCCTCAAGAAGCCCAGAAGGGTGCTTTTCCCGGATTCATTCTCCCCGAGGAAGAGCGTCAATTGTGGCGACAGGCCCCCGATCTTGAGGTCGCGAAAAAGTCCAAACCCGTCAATGTAGAAACCGGTCAGCCTCATTCCCCTCCCTCACCGCGAAGACTCTCCGCACAGATCGCCTCTGCCTGTCCCAATAGCTCCCTCAATTCCTCGCTGTTCGGCGAGTCAAGGAATTTGCGAACCCTGGGATCCTCGAACAAAGGAGAAAGCTCTGCTATCATCTGCTCTTCAAAAGAGTCCCCTTCTGAGAGCTCCCGTGCATATCGAAGCAATTCACCGACAAAATCCTTGCCTTCTATAAGGGCAGCCATGTCCAGTTCCGGTTTAATGCCGAGCCGGACCTGTTCTACCCAAAGATAGGGATTGTAAGACATTCCCATCTCTTGAACGATTTCCAGGAGCTCAGGTGCCGTGGCAGGTTTCCTGAGAAAAGTGTACAGAGGACCTCTGCCGGTCAGGAAAATGCGGGCGATGGTTGGGCGCCCGGATTCGCTCTCGGAAATATTCTGGCAAAGCCTGTCCAGGGCAACGAGAAGATCCTGTTCTGTTTGAAGGTCCTGGATGGAAAGATCCCTTTTCACCCATCGAAGCACATCCGTGGCATGAAACTCTATCTCCACCTCCCTATCCTCACCAACCCTGACAAAGTAGCACCCCTTCTCCCCTCCCTCTCTGATATTTCTTCCCTGGGTATTTCCAGGATAGACAACCCAGGGCAGATCCTGAGAAAGCACTCTTCTCTGGTGTACGTGACCCAAGGCCCAGTAGTCCATTTCCGGCTTGAGCAAATCCTCAAGGGTGCAAGGGGCATACGGCTCATGACCTGTGTCCGATCCCACGTTTGCATGAAGAAGACCAATGTGAAAGGCAGGATCTGTTCTTTTCAAAAGGAGGGATAGGTTTCTTCTCTCGTCTCTTTCCGGGTAGCTGATCCCCTGTATGCAAGCGAGTAGGGCCCTGTCTCTTTCGACTCTAACTGTTTGCACTTGATCTCTAAAGATGTGCACCGCTTTTGGCCATTCAAGAGATGAGGACCAGCCATTGAGGGGATCATGATTGCCGTGGACGACAAAGGAACGAATGCCGGCCTCATCAAGCCTTCTTAAACCGTCTCTAAATTTGACCTGCGCCCTGAGGCTTCTATCGGCACCGTCATAGACATCGCCTGCGACCAGCAGAAAGTCCACATGCTTTTCAAGACACAGTTGGATGACCTTGTCAAAGGCCTCCATAGTCGCTGAGCGCATGGCACTTGCAATATCTGGGTTGTTGAGGCTGAAGGCTGAAAAGGGGCTGTCCAAATGCAGATCAGCGGTGTGAACAAATGAAAATGAGGGCATCAGAAACCTTAAGATTGTTGTTTAATAAGTAGAAAACCTGTTTGCCACACTGTATAGCCAACATCGTAAACGCCCAACAGGGAGAACACTATTTGGGTATCACCTTGAGCAAGAAAATAAATTTTGATGTTGCAGGGCCAAGAATGATCTGGTTTTCCTCTTCATCAAGTCGAGCACGGGTAAAACCGCTCTGGCCGCCGATCTCTCTGCCGTTGACAACAGTCCCAAAGGCACTTCCCCTGTCCACGAGCCACATGCTCCCCTTCTCATTAATGATCGCCATGTGGTTGCGGGAGACGACGTAAGGCTTCTTTTCTTTGATGAAAAGATCGTTATTGTAGAAAACATCTGTATCCGGATTCTCGGAGTCCCTCCCGATCAAGAAAGGGAATTTGGTCGTATGGAGCTTAACGTTCGCCAATACATTCCTAGCTTCAGCGGTCTGGCCCTCCATCACAACCTCAAACGCCCTTTCCTCTCCCATCTCCATATCGACACCCGCGCTCCTTTCCGCCAGCATGTCACTCGCCTGCCGCAGTCTTTCAAAGAGGCTCTTGATAATCGGAATCAGTACAGATGGTTTTTTTTGCAGAAGCTCGTTGAAATGCTCCCTGTCAATCCTTCTGACCTTGAGATCAGTGATGGCTCTAACCGTCGCTGATCTGGGACGGTTCTCGATAAGACCCATCTCACCAAAAACCTGTCCCCGGTCCAGGGTAGCCATCAAGACCTCCCTATCCCCTGACTTTTTGAAAACCTCCACGGCGCCTGACAGGATGATATAGGCTGATGTACCTCTGGCACCCTCTTTGATCACTATCTCTCCTGGCTGAAAGGTCTTGTCGGTCCCCATTGGAAGCTCCTTGCTCAGGTTGATGGCCGTCTGTTTAAATACCATAGTTTTAGAATCATTTTAAGTAATTTTCCTGTATAAACAATATTCCTCAAAAGCGGAGGGCCGCCTCAAGATTGAGATTTTTCCGATGTTCGCTTTGAGCGTGAAGCGCTACGGTCTTATATAGTCAAGAATGAAGGCTCGGGGCCCTAATGCCCTGGCTTTGGGCTGGCCGCTCTTGAGCCCATCCGAAGGCACGCGCGCCTGGGACCCACTGGACTTACCTTGTGGAACAACTTGCAGCCCCTTTCTTGACTCCATTTACGCATTTCCCTATACTCGCGCTTTATTCATACAAGCTTAAGGGAAGAATCCGGTGCTTCGGCACCGGGCATCCAAGATGGATTTTGATCGTTACGCCTTGTGGCGGGTACGGCTTCACTCAAAGGGACTTCATCCCTTTGCAAACGGAAAAAATCAGTAGCTTTTTATCCGGAAGTTTTTGTAACTTTGATTGATTGGGGAGCCTTTCTGTAATGACGCCGACGCTTATCGAGATTAAACAAGGCACGCCCGGTTTTGATCGATTCATCAGCTCATGGGTGTGTCAAGGAGAAAAGAATATTGTCATTGATGTAGGGCCTTCCAATTCCGTGAAAAAGCTGGTTGAATCGCTCAAAGGAATGGGTTTGGACAGGGTGGATCTAATACTCCTCACCCATATTCACATCGATCACGGGGGAGGATTGGGTGATTTCCTGGAGCATTTCCCTACAGCCGGAGTCATTTGTCACGAGAAGGGGATAAAACATCTCGTCGACCCATCCAAGCTCTGGGCGGGCAGCCAGAAAACCCTCGGTGCACTCTCAGAAACCTATGGGCCTATAAAGCCAATAAAACGAGAAAGGCTCACTTCCCATAATGAGGCGAGCGTGAAGGGACTCAGGATTGTGGAAACACCAGGGCATGCGCCACACCACCTCAGTTTTGTCTACGAGGAGCATCTTTTTGCGGGTGAGGCTGGGGGTGTTTATTTTGTGATGCAAGAATCAGAATATCTTCGGCCGGCCACACCATCTATTTTCCTTCTTAAAGAATTCCTTGAAAGCATCGACCGCCTGTTGACCCTGGAAGATCTTCCGATCTGCTATAGCCACTTCGGCGAAGCTGAGAGTTCTCACCAGATGCTGAAGAGGGCGCGTCATCAACTCATTCGTTGGGAAGGGATGATCAGGGAAGAAATCTCTTCAGGTGAAAGCCATCTTGTGGAAAGATGCATGGAAAGCCTGCTTGAAAAGGATCCAGAACTGTCCGCTTTCGGAGCGATGGATCCCGACGATCAGGAGAGAGAAAGGTTTTTCATGGCCAATTCTATTAGAGGATACTTGGGATTCTTAGGTTTGAAAAAATAACGATCCCGGTGTCCTTCCTTGATGGAGAACCCGTCTCATACACCCTATCTCAGAAATGTCTCCAGTATTTCACCGTAATATTTGCCTCCTAGACCAGAAATTCTCTCCCTTGTGACCCCGGGATGGCATCTAGAATTCATAGAGCGGGGCATAGCGACCACTTTTGATAGGGAGCGGGTGAACGATGGGACCTGGCTTTGACGGGCAAATACAAAAATGGTTGTTGACATTGTGGATTTAGGTTATTATTGTTGATACTAAATTGCAATAGGAGACCATGATGGGCGATGAGATCGATCTTTTCCGGTCTTTTGTTGGCAAGAAAGGCCTAAGAAACACGCCTGAAAGAGAAGAGATCATCCGCGAGATATTTGCCGGGCATGGCCATTTCGATGTGGATGAGCTTTACTTGAGGCTGCGTCAAAAAGGGAGCAGGGTCTCCAAGGCCTCCATTTACAGAAACATACCCCTGATTAAGGAGTGCAACCTGGTTAGGGAAGTCTGGCACGAAGACGGCCATATGCACTACGAACCTATTTACGGCCAAGGTCATCACTGTCATTTGCGGTGCATCCAATGTGGCAAGGTCATCGAGTTCGTGGAAGAGGATCTGAAGAAGCTTGAAGAGCGCTTGGCCAGAAGGCATAAGTTCAGGGTTGTTGACCATCGCCTCGATGTCACAGGGTACTGTCCTGATTGTCAAAGGGGGACTGAACGCAAAACCTAAGCACTTTTCACAGAGCACGCTTTTGTTACAGTGCCAAGCAGAGAATCGGCGGTCCTATTCTTTGGCTCTGATTTGCAGCCAAGAGGGTGCTGGTGGGAATGGCGTCGTGCAGTGATTGAAAACCTGAATGAACAATAAACCCACTACGCCAGCGCTCCAATACTCCAACGTTCCAAAATGAAGGACGCCTGCTTCGGCGAAGCGAAAAAGCTCAAAATATCGCCACAATTCGTGGTCTAACGACGCTTTCATATTGGAGATATTTCATGAAAAACAACAATCGTTTTGAAAAAGCCAATTTTCGCGCTCTTATAGAGGGTGACAGTTTGGGGGATATTGAGAAAAGGCTCGACGTGATCGATGTATTTCTGGACACTGAAGAGCACGTAACGCTTGAAGAGTTGATGCAGCTTTTGAGACAAAGAGGTTGCGATTATGAGACTAGTTTTGTCAGGCAGTGCATGAACCGTTGGGTTGACCTGGGGTTTGCCCAAAAGGAACATTTTGACGGGCAGCCACCCCGCTATGAGCACCGCCATCTGGGAAAACACCATGACCATATCATTTGCACCAAGTGCGGCAAAATCGTCGAGTTCAGCAATGATGAAATGGAAAGGTTACAGGTAAGAATTGCTGCCCTGCAAGGCTTTCATATCCTTCAGCACAAGATGGAAATCTATGGCCTCTGTTCTGAATGTCTCAACCAGAGGCGGCCTTTGATGCCCCTCGCAATGGCAAAACCGGGTGAAAAGATCGTTATCAAGGAGATGATGGGAGGACGGGAGGCCCGGGCGCGTCTTGCCTCCATGGGTTTGCGGGCAGGAGACTCCCTGGAGATCATCAATAACAACGGTCTGGGAAGACTCATTGTGGGACACAGCTCAACGCGTCTTGCCATGGGAAGAGGCATAGCTCAGAAAATCATGGTCACCCTCGACACAGAGGATAAAGAGCTTTAGCGGTGAGACTTTAGGCGACTCTCTGGAGAATCTCCCTAAGCCTGTCCCTCACTGTTCTAATGAGTTTTTCAGCCTTGTTCCGCCGCAAATAAAGATTTTCTTGCTCCGGGCTTACAAGTTCGGGGCAGTGTCTGAGCTGGACTTTCGTAATGGCGTTAAAATCATCCAGGAGGAATCTCCGGTATATGAGGTTTAAGGGAAAAAACCTGAATTCCCTTTCCGATATGGCTGCTGACCAGTCAATGACATAGGGCCTGCCGTCATCTCCCAGCAGGATATTAGGGGCCCTTTTCAAATCACAGTGCGCCAGACCGCGGCGATGGACCTCGTTCATAAGGGCTCTCAAGTCCTCGAAGAAAAGCGCTGAGAGCCTTTTCTCTTTCTCGAGGCCCTCCAGGCTTTTGCCCCGCACCTCTTCAATAACCAATGCGAGACCGTCTATGACACGATAACATGCGGGCACGCCTTTTAGGCCCTTGAGTCTCCTGTAAGCTTTGCTTTCTCTCCAGACCAGAAAGCGGCCTATCAGATTTCGGTATAGAGATCGATTTACGCTATAGTCCTTTACAACTGCCCTTACACCATTCTCTTCCAAGATCCATAAAGCGGGCCTCGTGGAGGATGGTGCTCTGAGTATCTCGATCTTTGTTCGAGAGAGGTCAGAGAGTTTAAGGGCTTCAAACATATTCATATGAGTGAATGCTTTCTCGTCTTGAAAAAAAAGGTGTCCGGTAGAGGCGTCATTTCAAAGGAGCTAAGCGACTGAGAAATCCTTGCTATTGGTTAGTCGGATCCGTCATTCGTTAGAGAGCTTTCTCCCTACAGTCGAAACGACAAAGGGTCCAACAACACCGGAAACTTTGCCCTATCTGAGAGCCCCGGCTTTCCACACATCCCCCAGAGAGACGCCAAGATCCCGTAGGAGATATCCGCTGAGCGTACAGGAACAGTTTGGCGCCGTCCAACCCTCCCTTTACGTGTGTCGCCTCTTAGCATTTACCCGGTCCCGAAGCCAGTTGTACCAGGCCTCAAGACCGTCACCTGTTTTACAGGATATTTCAAAGATATCGAGATCTGGATTGACCTTCAATGAATCCGTTTTGATCTTCTCCAAGCTACAATCCACATAGGGAAGGAGATCAATTTTATTAATGAGTAACACTTTCGATTCGTGAAACATGAGCGGATATTTGATGGGCTTATCATCTCCCTCGGTGACGCTCAATATCATGACCTTGAAATCCTCCCCAACTTTGAACTCCGCAGGGCAGACCAGGTTCCCCACATTCTCAACCACCAGAAGATCCATCTCTTTGAAATCGAATTCAGGGAAGGTATCCCTGATCATATTCCCGTCCAGATGACATGCGCCACCCGTGTTGATCTGTACCACGGGCACCCCTTTTTGTGCGATCCGTTCCGCATCCTGAGAGGATTGAATATCCCCCTCGATGATCCCGATTCTCAGGTCGTCCTTCATTCCGTCAATGGTCCTTTCAAGGAGACTGGTCTTACCGGCGCCGGGTGAACTCATGAGATTGATGACAAAAAGCTCGCTCTGATTGAAAAGGTCTTTATTTTGTTCTGCAATGCGCTCGTTTGCTTCCAATATGTCCCGAACCACTGAAATCTTCATAACCAACTCCTTCTTTAATTTTATAGGAAGGCATCAACCTCTTCTATCCTTAAGCCCTGCCCCGATCTCCTCTCCTGAGCATATTTTTTTACGTGTCAAATGGCAAATGACTAATGACAAATGACCAATCAATCCACCTCCATCTCTACGATAGACAAATCTTGCCCTCCAATGGTCTGGATCTTGCTGCTCTCGCAATAAGGGCACAGAAAGGTGTAATCCCTTATTTCAAATTCGGTTTGGCATCCAGGGCAATAGCCTTTTAAAGGGATAATGTCCATAATCAATCGTGCCCCTTCCAGCTCCGTTCCAGAGGTGATTACCTCAAAGCAGAAACTAAGGGCTTCAGGGACGATGGCTGTCATCTGGCCGACGTTGAGGTGCACCGCCCTCAGGATTTTGGCGTCATGCTTTTCCATCTCCTCTTTGATAATATCAATGAGGCTCTGCGCTATGGACATCTCATGCATGCAAAGACCTGGTATAAAGGTTGACGGAGAATCCCAATCAACTTCCCTTCTCATAAGTGTCCAGGTTTACTTAACACTTTGATGGAGTGCTGGAGCATTGGGGGAATGAAAACCATCAAGCCTAACGAAACGACGGCCGCTCATGGAAGAGATGCTTCGCCGTATTCAACGCGTCATCCTTGCCTCAAAGCGACGATCAGGGAATTGATCTTTTGTCAATCCAAGAAACGCTGGCTAGCGCATTCTAGAG
>JASFTV010000077.1:0-12610 GCA_050050615.1 Desulfobacteraceae bacterium | reverse complement strand
GGATCACAGTACCCGATATTAATTCTCAAATGGAAAAGTCTATTTTTCTTCTTAGTGGTGATGCAATGGATCCGGTGGCACGGCAAAAATTCAACTGGGCAATGTTTGTCTTCCTAAGATTTAAGGACTGATTCCGCTAACTCGCTACGCCGTTTTTTCCCTCATAGCAGGCACAACCATGGCACATCCCTTCCTGAACCCGCAACCATGCTACTTCTCGTTTCTGGATTAGCATGGCTTGTGGCGTTTAGGAGGAGGTTTAGGAAGTAAATCGTTTTTCGTTTTTTCAAGCGGATCAGCGGAGTCTAGAAGGCTCCGCTTTTGTTTTGTCTGCACTTGAAAATAGGACACTTTTTGGGGCCTATAAGGTCCTTTTTGATAATCATAAGATTCCTGTTGGCCGAAACAGTCATCCGAAGCCGAGAATCCTAGTCTGCTTCAACAAAGAAAAAGGAGCAATCTCAAAACTTCAATCTGATTAATGAGGTAATTCCTGGAGTGGGTATTTTGCAGGAAATTGTTTGACAGGGATGGGAAGAAAGGCTAAGAGCAATAATTAGTCCTAAGCCATGCAATAAAGGCTATGTATCCCTGGTGCCAGCTATCAAATTTACCTCTGCAAACCTATCCTTTTGAGAATTCACCAGAAGTAAAGACCATGAGGAGGGGTATTTGATGAAGAACTCAATGGCATTATTGACCAAAACACTTATGGTCGGGGCAATACTTTTAGCATGTACGCCGTACATGGGTTGTAGCTCTAAAATCATTCCCGTTTCCCATGATTGGGTTGAAAAAAGCTCGATAAGCGTTCAGAAAGGGGATTGGGTCGAAAGCATGGGATGGGCATCTATGGCCATTTCATCAGATGTCACCCGGTGGGAACCGTACGTTAACCGCGCATGGGCCTTTTGTGAGCTGGGATACTACGATAAAGCCATAGAGGACTGTAACGAGGCCCTTGCATTAAATCCGGAAAGCTCAGCCGCTTATAACAATAGAGGGCTGGCCTATCACAGGAAAGGTGAGGTAGAAAAAGCAAAAGAGGACTATGAAAAAGCCTGTAGCATGGGACTCGAAATAGCTTGCAAAAACTACACTGAAATCACAGGTGAGCGGCCGCCTATGCTCAAAGGATCCAAATAACACCACCAGCTCTAACCATGACCCCAGCCACCATTAATGCCACCTTCTGATGTGACGCTACTTTCCTAAAATCCTTGATAAGAGGAGGAGACGGCTTCAGTATCGTTTTCACTCACTTGAACTACTTGTGAACCTACACATGGGGGTGTGAGATCAATAACAAGACCTCATCTTTCAGAAAGAAAGTGAAGCACTCCGCGCCAAGGCGCGGGGCATTTTCCGGAATGCCGCCATCGGCGCTTTCAGAGCGAAATGGGTTTAACCCATTTCGCGTTCTAAAAACCGCGGGGGCAAGCGTCCTGCACCCCCACAAAAACGACGCACCATTCACCCCCGCCCTTCCGGACGGGGCTCTCTGCCGCGGTTTTTGTAGATATGAGGTTTTGTGCTCCAGGCAACCATTAGATGAAAAGGAAGTGGGGTGTGGATATGCTTAAGCGGATGGCCGTACTTTCAGTTCTTTTTGTAGCTTTCTCAGCCAATGGCGTATGGGCTGAGAAGTCCTCAGAGGCCGAGAAAGCGGAGCAGCATTCAAAGCAACCCGAAGCTCCCCCACCCTCAGAGTTCTACAAGCCTCTTTCTCGTGGCCCGGTGGGGAGATTCCAGGCCGTAAGGGTTGAGGACAATTCCGTATTCATACTCGATACAAAGGAAGGGCACTACTGGATATGGGGCGGATCAGGCTCCAGCGGAGCGGTCTCCTTAATCTACGGTGGGCGAGTTCGGCCTGGTAAGCGTATGGGGGAGATCATTGAGAGTCTCTCGTTGAAACCTCAAGAAGGGCGATATTTGGCTCCACCTAAAAACTGAAAAGGATACAAATGAATAGGTTTTCAGTCCAGACCTGGGCCTTTGTTTTTGCCGCTTTCCTCGGTTGTGCTGGTCCTTTTACACAGGCTCGGTTTCAGGTGGATGAATCCTTTCGTACACCGGATTTTAGCCTAAGAGGGAAAAGGGTAGGGTTTGTTACACCCAGTTCCGCCCACGAACTTGAAGACCAGTGGATACTGCTGGATCTGCTGGCCAAAACTCTAAAAGAGAATCGAAAAGAGACAATCGTTACTCTTCCCAGCGAATGTCTGAGTCTGATCAGCCAAGCGGGTCTTGCTAAGGCGTATAACAAGGCGATCAAGGATTTTCAGACGAGCGGAAGTCTGGACAAAGGGTTTTTGATGAAACTAGGAGAGATTCTGGACGTTCAATATGTGGTTTACCTGAGCCTAAACAGTTTTAATCAGTATGCTTCCACCAGGCTGAGCGCCTTTGGATTGAGGGCCATTGATTCCCAGACAGCCATGTTGCGACTTTTCCTGAGAATTCTGGAGACTGATCAGGCCCGGATTGTTTGGGAGGGGTCAGGCGAAGGCATCATTGTGAGAGAGGAATTTAGGGCCAGACCCGTTACCTTCAATGAACTCGGTCAGTTGGCCTGTGAGGGTGTTGTTGAAAACCTACCCTGAACTATCGAACAAACGAACTTGTGCTCACCCAGTCTTGCTTAGTCCCTCGATTCATAAATTTGATGACGTATCCATTCACTCGGGAAGAAGTACTGCCTCCGGCCATGAGCTCGGGCCGAAAGGCGTGCGCAGTCACACAGGTCACAATCCTGAAAATAAGTTACAGGATTTGCGAATCGAAGCACTGAGGTTCAAAAATGCACAGAAATATGTGCATATGGCCCAGCTCCCAGTGCATTTCTTTGGGCTTGCCAACTAAGCAGTTTAGCTAAGCATTTGAATTTTCAAGGTAAACCTGTGGTTTCCCTCTGGCATGATCCTTGCTCATCATATTATTAGGTAGGAGGTTCCCATCACGACCAAAATAGAATGATTATCATGAGCATAAGGGGGTGCTTTGATGGTTAAGGAAATCGTTATCTCTTCTATTTTTGGCATCCTATTGAGCCTGGCAGCTGCATTTTTCCTGTACTATGTTCCTTAAAGAACAAACGCATTGTTTTGGGCCAGCACCCAGTCCGTGGAGTCTTTTATTATCTGGGCCTTTGGGGATGTGCTTTCTCTGGCAAACCTTCGGTTAGACTCCTGGCCACACGAACCTCCACGGTGTGTTGGCCGCTTCATCGGCGTAACTGTCTGCTTACTTTGGCGTAATTTTCCCCTCATCTCCAAACCCTTGCCAACCTCTCCTCTTCCCGTGACAGTCGGCCGGTTCGATGAAACGGAACCGGCCGACGCTTTTGGGTAGGCATCCAATATTTCCCATCAAAGGAATGAGCCCTTACGAATTACGGGAAACGCTTGACGTTGCATCCATAGTTCGATATGCAAGCAGCTTCTGATGGCAGGTTCGGCAGGGCAAAGAGTATGATCTCGTTGAACCGTGTCTCGACGATCTACTTGATCACTTAAGTCACTTGTGTTCTTGAGGAAGTCAGCCATGAGGCGCGTGGATCTGAAAAATTATTGGCGTGGGGTGTTAGAGGGAAGGGATGCAGAGGCGAAGGTCATCGACCCAGGAAGTGTAGTGACCGCCCCGTGGGTGAGACTCAAGTGCCAGTTCGGCTGCCCCATGTACAGCAAGGGTTATTGCTGCCCGCCGGATACACCCACTCCGGAACAGACGAGGGAGATGCTGGATGCTTACCAGCGGGCCATTCTCTTCCATATTGAGGCGTCCAAGAGAGAAGGGCGGAGCAGGAGAAAATACCTCAAGGCTTTCTTTGAAGCGTTGGTAGACCTGGAAGAGGAGATGTTCAAGGACGGGTATTACAAGACTTTCGTGTTACTTGCCGGTCCCTGCGGACTTTGTAAAGAATGCGCCAAACTCGATGGAAAGCCCTGCAACTTCGGCTCCCGGGCCAGGCCTTCCATGGAGGCCTGTGGAATAGATGTCTACCAGACGGCGCGGAACCACGGCTTCTTTATCAAACCGCTTCGAGACAAAGGCGAAACCCAAAACTATTATTGCCTCATGCTCGTTGACTGAATTTTGAAGAGCTATCCCGGGAAAGCGAGTGATGTTCGGAAGGAGAGCATTCAAAGTTAGGCGTGATAGACGTGGGACCACCCCTCTCAGGACAATCTAGTGGTGTGTATCGGAAACAACTTGACAACCTTGAATCGCGGTGGGGGGCCGTCATTGTCATTTGGATAAGTTGTTTGCATTACAACACACTAGCTTCTCTCACAAAATCCTATCCCCTGCAAAAAGCTTGATCAAAGTGATCATGGGGGAGATCAGGATACTCTGTAGAATGCCAGTATGAGCAAAATTGTCCAGCATGATTATTCCGATAAGAAGGAATGGTCCGTATCGACGAAGTTGCTTATATTTTAGCGCTGCATTGGCGGGAAGCAGGTTTTCTAAAACATGGGATCCGTCCAAAGGGGGCATAGGCAAGAGGTTGAAGAGCCCAAGCCCTATGTTGATCAGCAACATGTAAATCAATACTTTGACGTAGATCCCTAATGGGAAGAAGAGATACCGAATAAACAGGCCTGTGAGAAAGGCTGCTCCTATGTTGGCGAGAGGACCGCTCAGGGACATAAGGATCGTATCCCGCCTGATATTCTTGAAGTATCCCACATTGACAGGGACTGGCTTGGCCCACCCGAAATGGAACAAAAACAGGCAGATCGCGCCCAACGGGTCAATATGACTGATGGGGTTCCATGTCAGTCTTCCGGCGTTTCTTGCGGTGGGGTCACCCAAGGAAAGGGCGGTTCTGCCGTGGGCATATTCATGAATGGTTACGGCAAAAAGAAGAACAGGGATTTTTACGATCCACTCTGTGATATCTGAGAACATCTGGTCCCTTCCAAAAGATCGTTAGTTATTCAACCAACGTCCTTATACGTGATTTTACGGATTCCATAATCTTTAAAACTGATGTATAGTAGCAAGAATTGGTGCTCGCGGCAAGCGGCTAACGCCATTCAACATATTGAATTCGCGTAAAAGTTTCAAACGCTCCATCATCTCTGAAGCTCAGGTATCATAACGTCCGTATTATCGAGACATCCCGTCCAGGGAACCGACGCCCAGGGATAGGGTGGGGCTGCCATAACCAACAAAAGGAAAGGGGGCATATTATGGCCGTCAGGAGGTCTGATTTCGCAGGTAGCTGGTACCCGGCAAAAGAATCAGATTGCCGCCTGGTCATAGAAGAATTCTCTCAAGCCAGTGCTCCTTGCCCCTCCTCCGAAAAGGCGAGGGTTGGGGGCATTGTACCTCATGCGGGTTGGTTTTTTTCAGGTAGAATAGCATGCAACGTGATCAAATGCCTCAGAAATGGGGTGACGCCGGATACAATCGTTATCTTCGGAAGGCACCTTCACCCTGGCAGCAGTAATTACATCCTAAAAGAGGGCTCGTGGGCCACGCCACTTGGAGATCTGGAGATTGATCATGAGCTTGGAGAAAAGCTGGTTTCGGAATTCTCTTTCAATGTTGAAACCCCTTCTCGCTATGATCAGGACAATACCGTTGAGTTACAACTGCCTTTCATAAAATACTTTTTTTCGGATGTTAGAATACTGCCCATAGGTGTCCCTCCTTCCATTCCTTCATTGAAGATCGGTGAGCGGGTTATTGAGATAGGAGAGACAATGGGGCGCAAAACGATCGTCTTGGGATCAACCGACCTCACCCATTACGGATACAACTATGGGTACACTCCTAGGGGCGTGGGCGAAGAGGCGGTCGATTGGGTGAAGAATGAAAACGACAAAAGGGTTGTTGATCTGATGTTAGAAATGGATGCCGAAGGGGTCATCCATGAGTCTCTGAGAAATTATAATGCCTGCTGTTCAGGAGCCGCTGCCACGGCGATAGCTGCCGCGAAAAAATTGGGAGCCGAAAAGGGCGAGAAATTGGTCTATGCCACCAGCTATGATATAAGGCCTGACAGCAGTTTTGTGGGTTATGTGGGCATTGTTTTTTCATAGTCTTTCACCCTAGGAACCTCGTCCTATAGGTGAGGTCAGAAGTTGTAATGTGGAGAGCTTCACTTTTTCAGAAGAATGGATAAAGTGAGCGTTTAACAGGAATGGGTATGGAAAAAAACAGGATAAAGTTTGAATTTCTGGTGCATGATCTTAAGGTTCCATTGGCTGTCATCGAAGCCGGTATCCTATCTTTGCTTCAAAAACCTGATAAATATGGCCCTATCACCGACAAACAGGCCAAGGTCCTGGAAAGAACGCTGAGGAACACCATTATTACTAGAACACTCGTCAATGATGCGCTGGAATTGGGCCGATCTAGTGAGGGAATTGTTCAGAAGACGAGATTCCCCCCGGCGCATTTTGTCAGGCGGACTTTGGTTGAGATCTTTGACTTAAACGATCATAGGACTGCGGAAAAGATCAGGGACTGCGAAACGCTCTCTGATCTCAAAAAGGTCCTATCGGAGAAAAAGATACACCTGGAGATCGATGAACCTTTATGGAATCGTGAGCTTTTCTTGGATGAAAGGAAGACCAGGCAGATCTTCAGGAACCTGTTGAACAATGCCCTGAAATACCGAAAAAAACAGGTGGACTTAAGAATAGAACAGAGCCACAAGTTTCTTCACATTCGGGTGGCTGACGATGGAGAAGGCATTCCCTCCACTTATCATGAGAAGATCTTCGAATGCTACTTTCAAATAGACATGCAGACCGATCATTGCGTACGAGGACACGGTTTGGGTTTAGCGGGCGTCATGGTTTTGCTGGAGGATATGGGTGGTGAGCTGATCCTCGAGAGTGACGCCGGGAGGGGGGCAACCTTTATCGTCAAGATTCCTTTGTGAATAACCCGGGTTAGGGCATGGACTTCCATTGGAGATAGGGGCTATTGGAGGGGTCACATGATCTCTTAGAGATCCTTCTTGCCGACAACACGCTGAGCCTCATAATCATCCCAAAATTCCTTGTCTTTTTCTTTCCATCAGGCGCCAAATTGTTTGTCAAAAAAGGGTTTGAACCTGGAAAACCAGGGGCCGTGTTTTCCAGTGCCCTTTTTGGCGCGCGCCTCCATGATCTCATGTACATACTGCCAAGAGCATCAAATAGTTTGGTAACGTTGGAAAGTATTCACATGGCTGAGGTCTCATTCCTCTATCCTTTTGCCTACCCAGGGAGGCCATGACCCTGCGAAACCAGCAAACCGTTATTGGGCAAGAATGATTTTCAATAAAGATTTATGATCTGAAAAGGAAGGAAAAAGTCTCTGCCTGGATTCACGAGGCGGTTTGTTGCGGATGGTTGGTTTGGCTTGTGATCGATTCTGCGATATGTTATAGCTTGTCTGCATTCGCTAGCTTGAGGAGGTTTTCCTTATGGAATTTGTTGAAAAAGCAAGGATCAGGCTTGAGCACTGGATTACGCACAATGACCACCATCAGGAAGAATATGAGATGTTTGCCGATCAGTTGCAGGAGGCTGGAAAGGCGGAGAGTGCAAAACACATTAAGGAGATGATGACGTTAGCCTCCAAGAGCACAGAATGCCTGAGGAAGGCACTGAAAGCGCTCGAATGAGACAGGAGGTTTTAGCGCGGCAGCCGCTTTGGCCAATTTCCATGTTGCGCTATGAGGTCCTCGCGGGCCAACGGCCTCAAAGGGGTTGCCTATTTCAATGTTATAGCGGGGAGAAGGACCATGTGCGAAGCCAACGCTTTTATTTTGGCAGACGGAAAAGAGGAAGTGCTTTTGGAAAACGTTGATGAGTTAGAGGTAGAAGGCGATGAGATCAGGATGATCAATATCTTTGGTGAGCAAAAGATTATTAAGGCCAGAATCAAGAGTTACCATAACACGGAAAGAAAGATCCTGCTTGAAGCCTTCAAGTAGCGGTCGTAGGCTGTCTTTATACGAATTCGGGCCTTTCAATCCTTACTTTAGGGGAATTGACCATGGAAAAGCTGATCAGTGAGGCGGCGGAAATTATCTACAACTCCAAATTGACATTGGCACTGACCGGGGCCGGTATCTCCGTGGAATCGGGCATCCCTGACTTCCGAAGTGCTGGAGGCCTATGGTCGAAATACGACCCTGCAGAATATGCGACCATCACAGCATTTAGGCAAGACCCTGAGAAGATTTGGAGCATGCTCAGGGATATGGACGAATTGGTGAGTAATGCCAAACCGAATGCGGCTCATATCGGCATGGGGGAATTGGAAAAGATAGGCTATCTGCACTGCATCATTACACAAAACGTTGATAATCTGCACCAGGCCGGCGGGGCCAAGAACGTCATAGAATATCATGGAAATTCGAGTACGCTGTCATGCCTAGCGTGTGGAAAAAGGTACGCCGCGCAAGAGAAGAGAGCTGAGTACACCCCGAGGTGTGATTGCCAGAATATCCTGAAACCGGATGTCGTCTTCTTTGGTGAGGCGATTCCACCGGACGCCATGAACAGATCATTTATGCTTGCCGCCTCTGCCCAAACATTGATGGTCGTGGGGACGTCCGCCGTTGTCTCACCAGCCAACACCATACCTTCTATTGCCAAGAGGGGTGGTGCCAAGATTATTGAAATCAACATGGAAAGAACCCATTTAACAGATAGCATAACGGATATCTTTATTCAGGGAGGGGCCGGAAAGGCGATATCGGCTTTGGTGGATGAGGTGAAGAAGATGGCGGGCTCTGTCGCATAAGCGCTGGTTATAGCAACGAAAGCCGCAATGCCTGCCCGCCATCGCGAGCACTCAGGCGAGGCGGGCGGGGAAAATCTGAAATCCTCATCGCTCCGTGACTCCAAAAAAAGCGCCCGAACAGATATCAGGCGTCTTGGACATTCTCTCAGGGTTATGGAAAGCGAAGTCCTTCGCTTCTGATTCCTTATTTGGGTTTCAGGAAATCCTCCAGGTGGATGATCTTATCATGCTTCTTGGCTGATTCCCATGAGCCCTTGACCTTGGCCCTGCGAAGATCCTGGATCATTCCCTGAAGTTCAGGATTCTTATCAATAATTCCCTGTATTTGTCTGTTAAGTTCCTTCCACGTCCTATCCAGTTCCTCAGTATCCAGGTCGAATCCACCCCAAGATGAGAGCAGTGCACCCAGATGGGACAAGAGCCCAAAGTGGGTGGTTCCCTGGAGATAATAGGGACAATGGCACCATAGACTCATAGAGTCAAACCCCCGACTCTCAGCCTCATCCTGGATCATTGAATGTATGGCACTGGGGCCCCTGTAATTGACTGCGATCGTTTTCTGCTCTTGCAATCGAACCAGGAGTTGTTCGCTGGAAGCGATGGCTGAAATGATCATGTCGGTGTGAAGGACGTTATCATACATGCTGCCGAGGCTGATGATGGTCTTTACGCCCATCTTTTTGCATAGAGAAAGAATGGCATTGACGAAATGGAACCAACGCAGGTTGGGTTCCATGGCCTTCAAGATAACGATATCCCGGCCTCCCTGACTCTGTTGGGCGGCGTATAGGAGGCCACCCGGCGGCGTGATCTTCTTAAGTACGCCACTTTGTATATCGACAAGAGGTCGATTCTCATCAAACCGATAAAAAAGATCCGGATTGATTCTCGCAAAGGACTTGGCGCCCAGTT
The DNA here is from genome assembly GCA_050050615.1 of Desulfobacteraceae bacterium. Lineage (GTDB taxonomy): Bacteria > Desulfobacterota > DSM-4660 > Desulfatiglandales > HGW-15 > JASFTV01. The sequence goes on along the minus strand of JASFTV010000077.1, from coordinate 2,938 downwards.
TCCTGATGAGGTAATCGACCATGCCCCTTGATATGTCCAGGGCATTCCCCCATCCCTCGAAACCGGCAATGAAAAGGGGATCCTCCATTTCGGGCAGGTACTGAATTTCAATGCTTTCCTCGAACATACTGAAAGTTTTGCACCGCCAATTATGATTGTCAAGGGCAACTTTTCTTATTTATGTTGACAAAACTGGAAAAAAGCTTAAATTAACAAGCTTTAAAAGACGATCTATGATCGAGCTGCGAGAGCGAAGCCTAGTTAGAGGAATCAACGTTGTCCATAGAGATTGAAAAGGCAGTACTGGAAACTGCCTGTAAAGAGATGATTGAAACCATTCTCCTGTGCCTCCCCAATGCATTCAAAGGCACCATCTATCGAATTGGAAAGCCACCAGACCTGATTGCGGAACGCTTTACCTCAGGCATCATCGATAGCCAGCGGAAAGAGATATCCTGGGGTCTTCCTGAGAAATCCGAGTATAATCCTCCAGGCAAACGATGGACCGAATACAGGGATGAGCCCGGTCGACCTCTTGAGGCCATGGCCTGGTGCGTGGAGAAGCAGAGAAGCTGGACCTCCGAAGACCCAAAAAACGATACCCGAAGCGTAAGGTTACAGGTTGAAGGGACTTGGGAAGATTTCCATCATATGGAACCCGTTCTTCTGCGCAAATCGGACCTTCATTTTGATGTGAACTCCCCTTCTGATTATCCGAGGGACTTTCAGGGCAAAGTCATTTGGCGGGAGAGCGAATTCGTGACGGTGGCTGTCATAAAGATACATTTCCAGCCTTATAGTATTCACATCAGCAGTTCTGAAACCATGGTGATCAAAAAGCTTTCCCGTTCCCTCGGGACGGAATTGCTCTCCTACCAGTTACGACAGGACTCCCTGGACGCCATGCACCATTTGGCAAAGGACAGACTGAAGGCATGCAATATCCTGGCTGACTCACTCCGCAATGCCATCACAAAGTCAGGCCTCATCTTTTCCCTGGTTAAGCAGGAGATTGGATATCTTCGCGATCAATGGGAACAGTTGTTACTGGAGGAACTCGAAAAAAAGAATCCCAAGGTCGAAGCTATAGAAGATTTGAGTGACATATTGATGAGCATGGCCGGAAGTGATAACGTGCTCAAGAAGGATTTGATGGATGTACAGAAAAGATTCCTTGATCTTTCCTTGCCGCCAGACAAGGGAGAGCATTGGGTGGCCCTGCAGATTGAGGAAAGATGGAAGGACTTTCTCGGCAGATACCCACAGGATGAAGGGAAGAAGAAAGAGGTTTGGCAAATCATTCAAGGACTGAAAAAAGCGCTCCATCTGGGGCAGGATCCGGATATCATTGGCAAGTTCAATAGGATGGCGAAGCATCTCAAGCTGGAATGGGTGAATCTTATCTACAGGGATATGGATCGTTTTGATGCGGCGCTCATTGATCATGTGATCAAAATATTGGCGAATCCAGCCCTCTGTATTCCGTCCCGCGAAAGATCAAGGAAGACCCTCATCCAACTCAAGGCCCTTGCAGAAAATATGAGCCAGCTCGAGCAAAATACAAATTTTCTCTTGCGTGAGGTCCTGAACGGGGGAGATAATGGCATGTTGGGTGAATTGCCGGAAAACATCCGGTTTAGGCCTGCGTGAGGCAGCCGGGTCGGGATAGGCTTTCAAGCAGGATCAGGATTCATTCAAATTCCAGCGCCTGTAGCTCAGTCGGATAGAGCAGCGGACTTCTAATCCGCAGGCCCGGGGTTCGAATCCCTGCAGGCGCGCCAGCAATATCGAGGACTTGGATAAAATTGTTCAAGTCCTTTTTTAGGTTGTTAGGGTCCGGAGTCAGAAAAATGCAGGTCCCTGCTTGCCTGAAGGGCGGCGTATCGACTCTCACAAATGTGACTCACTGCCCGCCTTCTCTTGCTCCGGTCAACAGCGTGTAGACGAGACACCTATCCATTGTTCAGGCGCCCATATCAATCGCCGTCAATGGTGATGTCTACCCTGTAATCCCCACGCCTTGGACCTTGCTCAATCTTTTTCTTTCTGGAGACGATGCCGCTTCCCCGGAATACGCTGATGGAGGAATAGAACTGAATATCTGAAAGACGTTTGCCGAGCCGGAAGCTATCTGCCAATTCCTTGGGGTCTGAGGAGACGACGACGCTGATAGCACTGCCCAACTGAGAGTTGACATCCAACTCCACCGAATGACCTTTGAGGGAGCCATCTCTGAATTGGATGTTTATGGCGGATATTTCCAGAAAATCTTCAGGTTCTGATGCGTGGTGGGTCAGTACTGGAAAGCCTTGTTCTGGGTCCGGAATCTTCGCGTCTATCCCTCGTTTTCTTAGGACATTCTCAAGAAATCCTCGTATATATTTGAGGTCTTGCGTGGATAGGTAGCCAGAAGATATCCATTCCGTAAACTCAGCGATCGCCGCTCCGGGGAGAGAAAGAGAGAGGTAACACCTGAGGATGTTTTTGGCAGCCATAAGAGGTAAGTTACCCTGCTTCAGCAACCTTCGGAATTCTTCCACCGCCTGATCATATTGGCCAAACTCCGCCAGAGCCACAGCCCCCTGGATGGCAGCTGCTTCCTTGCTGTTTGCAAATGTAAACAGCTCTTTGATCAGGCTTTGCTGCTCTTCGGATAACTCAGGTTTCGGTATTTCCTGGCTGATCTCGGCAAGATCTCTTTCCACGTCCCGCATTTTTTCTTGAACAGCCTGTATGAATTTTTTCTGGTGGCTAAGCTCCCCACTTCTGCCTACATATTCGAGTATTTCTGCATACTTTCCCCGAGATTCTGCCAGAAAGCCTTGATTTCGATAGACGGCCGCCTCCCTAAGCAGAGAGCTAAGGTATTCCCGATCAGACATTTCTGCCCTCATTCAGAAAGGGGTTTTCAAAAAACGACTCAAACGCCAGCTAGACT
>JASFTV010000076.1:0-12615 GCA_050050615.1 Desulfobacteraceae bacterium | reverse complement strand
AAGCCTGCGGCTGAAGAGAGCCAGGATACCATCTCCTTGGACACCAAAGATAAAAGATACATCACCTACGCCAGAGTCATCAAAGAGAGGATCAGCTATCACTGGACCTACCCCCAGGAAGCGAAAGACAACCTGATGGAAGGCAAACTGACCGTGCTTTTCAGTCTCAACAGGGGGGGAGATTTGACTCAGATCAATATTGTCATCGGATCCGGTTATGATATCCTTGATCTGGAGGCCCTCCAGGCAATCCGGGGCGCCGCACCATTCCCTCCTTTCCCCGAACATATCACGGTCGGTCGTCTGAACATCAAAGCGACCTTCGACTACCGCATCACAACTCGTCGGTGATCACACCTAAAAGAACCTTCCTGCAAATTACTTCTGAGAAAACCAGTCCAAGGAGATCCTTCGGCCCGCCCTGTGGGCGGGGAGATTCACTTGCAGCAGATGCGTCCTCTAGGGATGTAAGGATTATCGGCAGGCTTATTTCTTGAGAATGACCGGCTCAGGCTCGTATTTCCCAGAAATCACCTCTTCCCAAAACGCCTTCTCATCCTTTTGCCAGTCAGGGCCGAAGGTGGCGTTGAAAAAGCCGCCCAGTTTTTCGAACAAGCGACGCCAACCGGGCCGGTGCTCCAGGGTCAGCACATCTTCCAGAAAAGGCACAATTTCCGCCATCTTCTCCTTGGGGATGTAAGCCCTGGCACCCATTTCAATGGATCTCTTTAGGGCCTCCACAGACAAGGCGTGGGCGGTGAGCATCACAGCGGGAAAACCGAGATGTACGGCTGCGTTCAAGAGATCAAAACCGCGAACCCCCATAATATCCAGAATCACGAGGTCGTAGCTCCAGGATCTGAGATGGTGATAGCCCAAATCATAGTCCGTCGCTTTGTCGAATACCAAACCCTCAACTTCCTCCAGGAGCTCCTCCAGGCTAGCCAGCACATCGGGCTCATCGTCCACAGCCAGAATACGCTTGTGGTTCAATACACTATCCCGCATCACCGACCTCCTCAAAGTTGCTGAACAAAGAACCTACTTTTCTCTATCATATATTTCCTTCCTAGGCAGTGATGGCCTGTTCCTGAAAGACGATATCTGGAAAAAAATCCCACAGCCCATTGCTGTGGTCTGATCTTTGAGGGTTTACGCCCGGAAACCCTTGGCAGAATGTCTCGTCCCGACGTATACAAGATCCTCTTAAACCCTTAAAGATCAGACCACTTCCCCCGAACACCTTAGATATCGTCTTGAAGGAATGGGGCATCACTCAATAAGTCCGAAATCCAATCTGCAGTCATAAATCTACAATATCTAATACTCCCACACTCCTCGTTATCATCTTGTGCCAAAGGCTACTGTCTATGGCTTTCCTCAAGAGAAGTGTATTGTGGTTACAAATCACTCTTGCCTTTGGACATCCGCCGGCGGTCCTCATCCCTGATTTCTCGCCTCAGGAGCTTTCCCACTTTAGACTTGGGCAACATATCCCTGAACTCAATATATCCTGGAACCTTGTAGGCCGCCAACCGATCCCGGCACCACCTGATAAGTTCAGCGCCGCCCACACCGCGGGCGTCCTCTTTTAGGACCACAATCGCCTTGACCCTTTCCCCAACTTTGGCATCGGGTACTCCCACGACGCAAGCGCCAATGACCGTAGGATGGTCCTGGAGCACGGCCTCTACCTCAGACGCAGATACGCGGTAAGCCTTGTGCTTGATGATATCTGCAGAACGTTCAACATAGATCAATTCCCCGTCCTCGTCCTGCTGAACGAAATCGCTCATCCGGTAATAGATCTTTCCGTCCACTTCTACATACGAGTTTTCAGTCTCCTCGGGCTTTTTCCAATATTCTTTTACGGTATACGGCGAAGTCACGAATAGCTCCCCGCTTTCCCCGGTAGGAACCTGCTGCAGCGTTTTCGGGTCTACCACAATGCACTCCCTGCTTTTTAAAGGAAGGCCGATACTGCTGATCTTCGGTTCCTTGCCGAGCCGGCTGTAGGTCACATGGCCGGCCTCGGTGGAGCCATAGACCTGATAAATGGGAACTCCAATACGTTCCTTCCAGCGGTTAAAGACTTCAATGGGCAAGACATCCCCACCACAGTAACAGTATCTAAGGGAACTCAGGTCATATTGATCCAGACGGTCATTCTCAAGGATCATCCGATAGAGGGCGGGAACACCTAACATCCAACGCACTTTGTAACGATGGATGGACGCCAGAATGGCGTCTACCTGGGGTACCGGCATGAGCAGTGTCGTGTTCCCCCTATTGAGCCCCACGGACATGAAGAGACCGAGCGCCATGATATGAAAAAGGGGATTGACAGCGATGTAAACATCCTCGCCTTCCTTGAGATGATCCCCTGCCACATCCTCGGTCACATCGTTGACATAGGATGTCATGCCGATATGATTGCCGGGCACGCCCTTGGGAAACCCGGTTGTACCCCCGGTGTAAAGGATGTAGGAAAGGTCGTTCCAGGGATCTATATGCACCTGCGATTGTAAGGGCTGGTGGTGCAAAAGAGATCTGAACGCATAGACCCTGGTGTCCCGTTCCACCTTGCCGTGCGGGGTCTTATCAAAGAGGACACCCATATACCTCTTCCAGAAAGGAAGCAGCTCCACTAGGTTGGTGACAATGACACGCTTGATGTCCGTTGTGGCAAAGGTCTCCTTGACATAGCAGAAGTTTGTGTCCAGGCAAACAACCGTCTCAGCGCCGGAGTCTCTGATCATGTATTCAATCTCGAAGGAGGTGTAGATCGGGGAGACCGGTACGATGGCCGCCCCGATTTTCTGGATGCCCAGAAAGGCTATCACCCATTGGAGACAATTTGAGATGTAGACCATGACCCGATCGCCTTTCTTGATGCCCAAGTCATTCAAGGAACCCGCAAAGCGTTCACTCAAATCTCGCAGGCGGGCATAGGAGAACCGCTCACCCAGGTAAACGACTGCGGTTCGATCAGGATAATGCTCGCTCATCCGATCGAATCGGGTAAAGGTTAATTCCTTTTCCAGTGAATCATTGTGTGCTTGCATTGTCCTGTATGACTCCTATTGATGACTCTTGTCGGGGGTCTCTAATCAGTCGCGACTGTTCAGCCGTTACGGGGCCACACCTTGGCCATGCTTCCTCCACCCCCACCTAACCTCCCCCCCTCCCCGCTATGATGCAGCGGGATCTCCGACAAAGGCAAGAGTTTCTCAAACCCTCAAAGATCAGGCCACCGCCCGGCCAGCCTATAGATATCGCCTTAAGGGGAGAGACCATCCTGAGCAGACGCCTCGTCCGTCCTCCGCAGTAGCCTGCTACGGAGGACGGATCGGTTTGAGGCGAAGCTTCGCTGGTGATAGGGCGTTTCGGAAATAACCTTACAATGATGTCATTTCGAGCGAAGCAAGAAATCTTCTCGATATCAGCCAGTTATTAAGATCTTTCCCTTGGGTCGAGATGACAGTTTAAATTTGAATTCCCCGCTGCTTGTCAGAACGAAGTGGACTTGCCTGCGGCAGGCAGGGATCCCGTGTCAGCGGGGCCGCGGGATGAATTCAAATTAGAAGTTAAGACTAAAATCCTTTTTAAGGCGAAAGTGCGGTGCTGAAGCCCTTAAGGGCTGAAGCAAAAATTTCGAAATGCCCTGTAGCTTGCTACAGGGATAGAAATTTTAGCCTTTCGCCATGGGAGCGATAACGTCGCGTTAGATAAAATCGTGTAACGATTTTAACACATACAACGGACAACGATCGACGGACGATTTTTTCAAATCCCAAAATAGGCGGATCGGACATCAGGATTATCTAGCATCTCCTCCCGGGTGCCCTCAAGCACAGCAGCGCCGTTCTCCAAGATAAAGGCATAATCCACGATAGGCAGGACGGGCCGTGCATATTGTTCTGTGATGATAATGGTGATTCCCTTCTCGTCTCGGATTTCTTTGGTGGCTCGAACCAGAATGGCCTGGATCAAAGGACTCAGACCCAGGAGGGGTTCGTCAAGAAGGAGCAGTTTAGGCTGAGCCATGAGGGAACGACCAATGGCCAGCATTTGCTGTTCGCCTCCGCTCAGGAATCCGCCTATCCTCTTTTTAAGATTTTCCAGGGCTGGGAATACCCTGAAAACATATTCCAACGTTGCTTTGGCCTGTGATGGGGAGGCCAGGTATCCACCTATCCGGAGGTTTTCCAAGACACTGCTCTCAGTGAAAATCCTGCGCCGCTCCGGACACAAAACCATGCCTTTCCTTGCTCGCTGGCTTGGTTTGAGTCTCGTGATGTCCTGCCCCAGATAGTGTATTTTGCCCAGGACGGTAATACGCTCACCGCCGGCCATCTCTTCCTTCTTTCTGATATCCTCCATGATACCAGAAAGGGTATACATCAGCGTGGACTTCCCCGCACTGTTGGCCCCAAAAATCCCCACAATCTGCTTGTCCTCACATTTGACGTTTACATTGTTGAGGGCCAGCATGTTTTCGTAGAAGACCATCAGGCCTGTCGCCTCAAGCATAACCCATGACCTCCTCTACCTCCTCTGACCCGAAATAGGCCTCCTTAACCTTTTCATCCGCCATGACTTCCTCGGGAGTCCCTTCCATAATCTTTTCCCCAAAGTTCAAGACCATGACCCGATTGGCTACCCGGAAAAGCTCCCGCAAACGGTGCTCTATCATGACCAGGGTGATCCCGTCCATCTGGAGACGTTCGATGAGAGGAACCATGCTCGCGATCTCACTCATGCTCAGCCCTGAAAAGATCTCGTCACAAAGAATGATCTCAGGCTTCAGAGCAAGGCAGCGGGCAAGCTCGAGGCGCTTAAGGTACCCTGTGGGCAGGGTGGATGCAATTTTATAAGGGACAAAGGAATCCCGCTCAAAGCCGATCTCTTCTAGAATATCAATGCCCACCGTATCGCGGTCCCCCAGTTTGCCGCCCCCTCTCCAGCCCCCTGTGCGCTTGGCCCGGGGTGAGAAAAGAGGAATCACCAGGTTCCTGAAAGCCGGCAGGCTGTAATAAGGACGCATGATCTGGAAAGTCCGCGTGATCCCCATATCCGCAATCCTGTGGGCAGCTTTGCTGCTGATGTTCTTTCCCCGATAGAAAACCTTGCCGGAACTCATCTTGATGAATCCGGTGATGCAGTTGATCAGTGTCGTCTTCCCTGAGCCGTTCGGACCGATGATCCCGAGGATTTCACCCTCATTCACATGGAAACTGACCTGGTTCAGTGCGAGAATACCACCGAAAGCCTTGGTTAGCTCCTTTACCCTCAACATCGGCTGATCGGTCATACCTTGACCCACCTTTCAAACTGGTGATATTTTCGCTGGCCGTAGACCATAATGCCTTCACTCCGAAAGACAATAAACGCTACGAGGATCAGGGCGTAGAAAACGATCCGCAGGGTTCCAAAGGCTCGGAGCAATTCGGATATGGGCACGAGGATAAAACAGCCTAAAACCGGGCCCACCAGGGTACCGCCACCGCCGATCACGGTGGCTGCAATGGGAAGAATGGAAAAGTCCAGAGCGAACTGGGAGATACCGGACCACATATAGATGTGTGCCAGACAGGCGCCGCCCAAACAGCCCATCGTTGATGCGATAAATACGGCCACCGCCTTGTATAAGGTAATGCTTATGCCTGAGGCTCTCACGGCCTGATCATTGTCCTTCACCGCACGGAAGACCAGGCCTACATCCATGTTCACCAGCCGTCTCATGCCGAAAAGAAACAAAAGCACCATGACGATGACAAAATACTGCTCGACCCAGCGGTTCAGAAAACTATCTACTCCCACGATGCCGTCCGTGCCGCCCAGGATGTTGAGGGCCTCAATAATCCTGGCCAACACAAGGGGGTACATGAGCGTAACGATCGCGAAATAGACCCCCCGCAAAGGAAGGCACGGCAGCAAAAGCACCGTGCAGATAACCGCACCGAGTACGGCAGTTATGGGAATGGTCAAAAGAGGCGGAATTCCGAACGATGTGTTCAGAATAGCGGCCAGGTACCCGCCTGTGCCGATGAAAAAGGCGCCTCCGAGGGATACAAGCCCCACGTAATGAGCAAGAAAGTCAAAACTCAGGGCCAGCAAGGCATAGATGCAGACGATGGAGATGACCCGCTGCCAGTACATGCTGGGCATAAGAAACGGCAGAACGAGCATACCCACGATGAGCACCATTCTGGGCATGGTCAGATAGGACAACTCCCGCCAGGACATCAGGGCATAGATCCCGGCTGTACGGACCTTCATACCTCGATCCAGTCTTTCTCTGCGACGCTCCTCAGTATGCAACCTGCTACACCCTTTCTTCCAATTCTTTCTGCCGGCCAAAGAGCCCGGAAGGCCTCAGGATGAGGGTAAAGATAATGGCCAACAAGGCCACCACCATCTGGTAATGCGCCCCCCAGTAGACGATGGTCAGGATTTGGGCAAAGCCGATAAGAAAGGCGGCCAGCACTGCCCCCGTCCAGCTTCCCAGCCCCCCCACAATGCAAACGGCAATGGCCAGGATCAAAACATTATATCCCGCCTCCACAACAATGTTTCCCAGCGGCAATAACAAAATCGCAGAGAGCCCCGCTAGCATGGAGCCGGAGGCCATGGCCACCACAGCCATGAAATCCGAATCGATCCCAAGCATCAGCGCGGCCCGCTCATCCTGGGCCATGCCTCGAAGGGCAAGACCAATTCGGGTATGATGCGTGAAAAGCCACAGAAAGGCGACGACCGCAGCCCCTATCCCGACCACGAGCACACGATGGAGATCTACAGGGATGTCGGCGATAAATATGGTTCCTTCAACGAACGCGGGTAGCGTGTAAGTCGTCCCTTTGAACCCCCCCCAGCGAAATCCTTCCAGGATAGCGAGACCCATGGCGTAGGAGGCGATGATCTCCGATATGGCCATCCCACGAACACGGATGAGCACAAACTGGTAGATCAGCGCACCGATCAGCCCTGTGATGATTCCAGCCAGGAGGATGCTCAACAGGTAATTCAGGCCCAACCCTTTCAGGAAACTCCAGGTGATGAAACCGCACACCACATAGAGGGCGCCGTGCGCAAAATTGGGAACACGACTGATCCCATAAACCAGAGCAAAGCCCAGCGCCATCAAGGCCAAGGAAACGCTGTTGATTGTACCGTAGATCAGTATATCCATTGAGCTCAGAACTCCAGGTTCTTACATTGAGAGCCGCTCAGCATTCTTTCACGCTTTAGTCAGGAATCCGCGCCCATAAAGGCTGTGTCACAACCTCTCTGTCGGTCTCATCTGTCATTTCGACCCCGCCAAAGGTGGGGGAGAAATCTGACACGAAGTGTCATTCTGAATCCCGGGCGGGATGAAGGATCTGAACCGTTCCCTCACTTTGTTCGGGACATGCCTCCCCCTCCCCCAGAGCGGGACTCGAAATGAGATGACGAGGCAGTCTCAGAGGATCCAGCTTTGGGCCACGCCCATACGAGGTTTGGTTAGAGCCCGGCCCAACCGCCCAGCTCGGCCTTGGTGCGGCGCGAGCCGGGCGGTCAGCACATAGCTATTGCATCCAGGGGGGCAGCTTGATCTCACCCACGGCGATCTTTGGCGGAAAGACCACGACCCTTTCACCGGCTTGCCATTGGAAGACGGTTCCCACAGCGCCCTCATTCGGATCCAGGCTGGGGATAACTTGATGGCTCTTGGGATCGAACTTGATGCGACCGTAGACGCCCATCAGATCGGTATTTTCCAGAGCCGTGATCATAGCGTCCGACTTCAGGGTCCCCGCTCTTTCAATGGCATCTTTGAGCACATAGGGGGCCATGTAGCTGCTGGAAGTGCCGTACCCTTCGGGTTCTAGGCCATACTTCTCTTTGTAGGCGTTCACGAATTTCATGGTCCATGGCGTAGCATTGGATGGGGCGTTTCCTGCGTTGACCACGTTGGCTAGAGTATATTCGCCTTTACCTTCCGTAGCCTTCCAGAAACCGGGCTGCTCGCCTGCCGCGATGATGGAACCGAAGGGAAGCGCCGGAATCTTCATATCGTACCACTGCTTCAGCAGGATCGATGTCTCGGGCATGTCCATCCAGATGAGAATAACCTGGGCTTTTTCTTTTCGGGCCTTCAAAAGCCCCATGGAAAAATCCGTGGATCCTGTGGGGTAGATATCCGGCTCTCCGATGACGGTCCATCCCTTCTTGGCCATGACCTTGGCAATGATGCCGCCACCAGCCCGGGCATGGGCCACGTCCTGTATCATGATAAAGAGCCTGTTTAGATTGTATTTCTTGCCTATATCCACGAGGCAAGGGATCATCTCTCCGCCGACCATCCACTTGGCCTCGCCAGTGATTCGGAAGCAGTATTTGAACTTGTCGTATTCCGCGGCCACCCGTGCATGGTATCTCGGAGTGAGAACGCCGGTGGTCAGAATGGAGACCTTTTCGTACTTGGACAACAGGTCCATGGCTGCCAGGGCCGCCTCTGAACGCACCGGCCCGCCCATGATGAAATCCGCTTTCTTCTCCAGAATAAGCTTTTCAACCACCAGAAGGGCTTCACTCACCGGGACACCCGGTTCGAGATCTCGGGTATCGATGACCTCGACCTTGAAAGGGCGCTTCTTACCTCCGACGTTGACCCCTCCCTGAGCATTGATCTCTTCAACAGCCAGTGTCATAGCCCTCTCCGCATCCCATCCATAAAGAAAGGCGGTGGAAAGCGGAGCACCTATGACGATCGGTTTCTCTGCGAGCGCCTTGCCGCCAGGCAGAATGACCAAGGTCACCGCCAACAAAAAGACTAAAATTCCCAACAATCTGGCCTTCATCTTTTATCCTCCTTTTCTGAATCCATAGAGTTTCGATTTAAGGGATCATGCAGAATAAGCCTTAAATTCTTGTTCCCTGACCTCCCTCTCCAAACGAGGTAGGGGAACTCTCAGGGGCTCTTGTCTCCTGCAGGCTCCAACCCGTTTCCTCAGAACCTCCCAGAGATGCCCTCCTCCCTCTCCTCTGGAGTTTCGATTTTCATGCCGCTTCGCCCAATCAAACCGGATAACTTCTGTGTTTGGATCAAGGGTCTTGGGATCAAGAAAACCGCGAAAACGGCATTGTGGCCCTGAGCCCATAGAAACACAATATGCCGTGATTCCATTGTTCCAGTGGCGAGCGAAGCGAAGTCGCTTCTTCTCTGATGGCTTCTATTGGCCGAAATGACTAGGGCCTTTAAGCCGTGTGGCGATGCTTGCTCTGGGAATAGGAATTCGAAAAAGGTGATCGCCCTTTGATGATCACCCTCACCTGGTGAGTGGCTAGCCGAGAAATCCTTCAAATAAAGATAGAGCAATACAAATTGCGCTTAAAAAGGCAGCTTCAAGAATCTCATGAACGCCGGTTCTCATTTAGTTTGACCGGAAAAACGACTTCAGCTTTGCTGCATCGCGCTCTGTTTTGAAGCGATCGACCTTTTTTCCTTTTGAAAATCACTATTGACTAAGGTGGGATTGATATCACTAAAACCTAAAAAGAATACGCCTTGCAATCATCGACCAGAAGGTACAATGAAAAACCATCTCTATTTAAGCGTTGCTAATATACGCAGAATGCCGTTTTGCGTCAAGTATAAAACTTGGCCCTGATCCACCATCAAGGCATCATCCCCTCCGAGACGGGATTTCGCAGGGCTCAACTTGCATCCAGTATCTTGCTGGCGATCAGGAATTGTCCGTAATCCTCTAATTTCACGGATGATATCTGAATTAGGTCGTGCATCTGCGTTGTTGACCCTACTGCCGCCTTCTTTCCAAAAGAGTTTTGTGAGGGTGTCAGCTTGCCTCAGCGAAAGGCATAAAGCAGCCCTCTTTAGCTTGGCAATTCCCCCTGCCGGGGCTCAGAGAGACTGGAGCGAGTTCCATTCTCTTCCAATATCCTTTCTTGACTTACCGCTCGCTGTGATTAAATTACTGATTAATATTAATTTTGCGGTTTTGGGACATCAGGCGATAAAGGCATGTCAGGAAAGGACTATTACAAAATTCTCGGAGTTTCCAAAACAGCCTCTCGGGAAGAGATCAAAAAGGCTTATCGCAAACTGGCCCTCCAATATCATCCCGATAGGAACAAGGGGGACAAGGCGGCTGAGGCGAAATTCAAGAATATCAGTGAGGCCTATGCTGTTCTGAGCGACGCAGAAAAGAGAAAGCAATATGATATGTTCGGTGCGGAAGGTTTTGGGAGGCGGTTTTCCCAGGAGGACATCTTCCGCGATTTTGATTTTGGGAGTATTTTCAGTGAATTTGGCTTCGGTGGGGGAGGCCGGGCACAAAATATCTTCAGCCAGATCTTCGGAGACATGGGGCAGACCCATTTCAGGGGCCGCGGCTCAAGGTCACCGTTTGAATCCTCTTTTGATGGGTTCCACACACGTTCGCAGGCTGCGAAGGGCCAAGATCTCGTCTACGAGCTGTCCCTGACACTGGAGGAGGCCGTCACTACTACAAACAAAGTCATATCCTACCAGGTCGATGGTGGGCAAGAAACGGTCTCTGTCAAGGTGCCTGCCGGCATATCCACAGGAAAAAAGTTGCGGTTGCAGGGTAAAGGACAACCCAGTCCATACGGAGGACCCAGTGGTGATCTTTATATACAGATCAAGATTGTTGATCACCCTTTTTTCAAAAGAGAGGGAGACGATCTTTTTCTGACTCAGGAAATCAATTTTTCAGACGCCCTTTCCGGGACGGAGATTGAGGTTCCGACCATTGATAAGAAGAAGTTGCGACTCAAAATTCCTTCCGGCACTCAGAGCAATGCCAGATTCAGATTGAAGGGCTACGGCATGCCACACATGAATAAAAGCGGTCGGGGCGATGCTTTCGTCCAGGTCACCATCGCTGTGCCAAAGAAGTTGAGCAAAAAGCAAAAGGCTTTGCTCAAAGATATGGCGGAAGCAGGATTATAGATGAAGGCTTTAGCCGTTTTTTCCGGCGGGCTGGACAGCATGCTCGCCGCAAAACTCATCATGGCCCAGGATATCGACGTTCTGGGCCTTTTTTTCGAAACCCCCTTCTTTTCATCAGCAAAGGCCAGAAAATCCGCTGCAACAATAGACCTGCCCTTAGAAACCATTGATCTTACGAAGCCCCATCTGGAGGTAGTTAAGAACCCAAAACATGGTTACGGCGTAAACATGAACCCTTGTATAGATTGCCATGCCTTGATGCTCCGCAAAGCGGGCGACATGCTTCAGGAAGAAGGGGCAAGCTTTATCATCACCGGTGAGGTTCTGGGTCAAAGACCCATGTCACAAAACAAAAAGGCCTTATTCATCGTGGCTGCCCAGAGCGGTTATCAAGGCCTCATCCTTCGGCCGCTTTCCGCCAAGCAACTCCCCATGACCGTCCCCGAGGAAGAGGGATGGATTCGAAGGGATGAACTCATGGGATTTTCCGGCCGCTCACGCAAGCCCCAGATGGAGCTTGCCAAAAAGTTTAATATCATCGAATATCCCTCTCCAGCTGGCGGGTGTCTACTCACAGATCAGTTATTCTCAAGACGCCTGAAGGACTTACTCTCTTTGCAATCAGATCCTGAGTTGCGCGAGATTGAACTTCTCAAATTGGGTCGCCATTTCCGGATAGGCCCTCATACAAAACTGGTCGTTGGGAGAAACAAGAGGGAAAATGAGGCCATTCTCAGTTTGTCTAGGGACACGGACCTCATACTGAAGATCGTGTCGGTTCCAGGCCCGGTAGCTCTGCTTGTGGGTGATTTTTCACCTCAAACTGAAGAATTGGCAACCTCTATAACGGTCTCATACAGTGATGCAAAGGATGATGAACCCACTGAAGTCAGGTTGTTACGGCAAGGTTTAGAAAAGCATCTAATGGCGAGTCCCCATGACAAGAAAGGGTTCAGAGTCTACATGATTTAAGCCAAATGCTGACCCGGCGGTTCCCGATTCAGAAGTTTCTCGAGAAGGGGTTACCGCCGCAGAAGTCTTTTAAGAAAGGGCTTTTTCCTTACCTCTTCGATCCTTTTTCGGTTCTCTCTTATTTTATTTTCATGGGTGGCTAATTCGACCTCGATCGCATGGCGCTTCGTATCCAAACCGTGAACCTTCACGTTTAATTCCATAATCTCTATCTTTTCCTGCCTGGTCAGGTCATCCTTTCTCAGGGCTTCTATTTTTCCGGCGACTTGCTCCCTTTCAGCATCCAAAGATGAGAGGGCTTCTCTTTGAGATTGGATAAAGGCCTCACTTTGACGAATCTCCTTCTGAAGGGGTCCCTCCTTTTCCATGGTCAGAAACAAATAAGCAAAAGGGCCGATCGCAATGATAAGTAACAGGATCAATAGCTTGATTATGAGGGAAGATAAGCTGGATAGGAGGCTACCGGCTGTCTTGAATGGGCGGAGGAGCAAATTCAAAAAGGAATACCGCTTAACAGACTCCGGCAGCTCCCCTTCAACCTTAGATATGACGTCTTTGATTGCAGCGGTAAGAGCACTGACGATCTCCTCCAGTTCCCGGCCCAATTGCCCGCTGGCGCATTTATCATTCATTTTCGCGCTGGGATCTTGTAATTGCTCGGCATG
>JASFTV010000075.1:0-12728 GCA_050050615.1 Desulfobacteraceae bacterium | reverse complement strand
CAGCTGGCGGACCTTCTTTTCAGTCGCAGGCAGGCGAATTTTATGGAAGAGGCGGTGGCTTCAGCTCTCGGTCCTACACCGGAATTTGACGTCAGCGTGGAATTTGAGAAGTATGTGGCTCTCATGAGGGTGCTCGAGAAAGCGGCAGCCCTGTACGCCCCATACTTGATCAGCGGGAAGTTTGATCAAACCCTCACAGGAAGCCAGGACTTTGATGCACTGCTGGATGCAGAGCGCGAATTATCAGAGGACAGTCTCGACATTTATACACAGGTGTTCATGATATTGCTGGAATATCCCGAAAAAATCTATGACACCATTACCACGTCAGGAATGCACTGGGAGGAAAATGCACTCCCGGACGTCCTGAAATTCTGCATCACCTCTTGCGAAGAGTTTGCTGTCCCTTGAAATACGGGCCTGTATATTTGCTGGTAGAGAGGGGCGGGGCGGATAACTCAACAATTTAGCTACGTCCCCTTTGCAGAAAGGAGGGTATGATGGCCACGATCGAAAGAATCGACGATTGTTTGTCCAGGCGCAACGGGCACCTTTATGTCGAGGAAATCGACAGCGTTGACCTGATACAAAAGTTCGGTTCGCCATTGTTTGTCTATTCTGAAGATCAACTGCGGCGCAACGCACGCCGTTTCCAGAAGGCATTCCAAAGGGGCTGGCCCGATGGATTGGTCAAGGTCATGCCGGCTGCGAAAGCGAACTGGATTTCGGCGATACAGCATATACTGGCTGATGAAGGCTGCGGCTGTGACATCTATTCATCAGGAGAGTTGACCGTCGCCCTGGAAGCAGGCTTCGAACCTGAATTCATCTCGGTAAACGGGGTTCCAAAGGACGATGCCCATATCTACCGGAGCATCCGGGAAGGGGTTCGTATCACCATAGACAGTATTGAAGAGGTGGATGTGATCGAGAAGGCGGTGAAAGAACTGAATACGGTCGCCAGGGTGCGTCTGCGCTTGAAGCCGGTCATCTCCGGCTTTATCAATCACAGTGACTTTGTTGCTGAAGGTCTGGTTCCAACCGATCTTGCCGCCCTGGCCTACAAGGGCGGACTCACGTTCGAGCAAATCATGGCGATCGGGCCGCGAATTCTCAGGATGAAGAATGTCGAACTGATGGGCGTTCACCAGCATCACGGCCGACATGACCCGTCAACGCGTTATTGGGAAGAGCAGATGAAATCATTTGCTGCGGAACTAGGAAAAGTGAGCCGGGCGCTGGGAGGATTCCAGCCCAAGGAGATTGATATTGGCGGGGGGTTTGCTATCCCGAGGGATCCATTCAATGCGGTCACGGACTACACCGAACCACTGCAGCTTGCAGCGCTTCACTCTTTGTCAAAGGGGCTCCATCTGTTGGGTTCGGACAGACGGTATAGAGTTTTATCCAGGCTCGTTGATGCCCTCCTCATCTCCAGGCCGAATCAAAAACCGGCGCCGACAATCGAGCAATATGCAGACGTGTGCACGCGCACCCTGAGGCGGGAACTGCCCAAGCAGGGCATCCATACCCAAGGGTTGATGCTACAGGTTGAACCGGGGCGGTCATTACACGGGAATGCGGGGATCCATTTGACCACGGTCAAGAACATCAAGCGCATGACGGATCCCATTCGCTGGAATGTGGTCATCGTCGATACGACAGAATTCTGGTTCACCGGCGGGAGGTACGAGCACCATTTGCACGACTACCTGTTCGCCAACAAAGCGGATGCAAAGATGATCGATAAGGCGGATATCATCGGGCGCAGTTGCTATGGCGATCGGTTGTTGCCGACGGTCCCCATCCCTCAGGTTGAGGTTGGAGATCTTCTTGCCCTGTTGGACACGGGCGCTTATCAGGAAGTCTCCATGAGTAACTTCAATGCCATGCCAAGGCCAGCCACCGTGCTCGTGACCGGGGATCAGGCTGCTATTATCCGCCGAAGCGAAACAGAGGAAGAGGTGTTCAGGCGCGATGTGATTCCGGAGCATTTGAAGAAGAAGGGTGCAGAAGAAAAAAAGAGGCAGGCTGTCGCGTAAGGAGGTTTGATAGGGGAGATCATAGCAAAGAGACCGAGCATTTCGAAAAAAGAATCATCCTAGGATGTTGAAAAACCGATCGCAGCACGCTCCCCGGGGGGCAAAAAGGCCCCTCGGGCTGTCGAGCCTTTGATTTTTTTTGAAGCAAAAAACAGGACCAGGACCCCTGGCTAGCCTGCATCCAGGAAAAGGAGGTAAAGGGATGATGGATAGAAAACGATTCATGAAGATTGTTTTGCAGGTTCCTATGCACAGACGAAATGAGATCCTAGCTAAGACGAGTTTGCAGATCAATCGGATGATTTTTCTGCTTTTTTTGCTCCTACCCCTGGTTTCGGAAAATAGCCACGCAGGAACTTTGAATGATGACCTGATTAAAGCCGCAAAAGCCGGGAAAATGGAGACGGTGCAAGCATTACTAGAGCAGGGCGCGGATCCGAATGCAAAAAGGGAGCGCTCGGCACCAAGGGGCGGAGGTTGGCCTGTACTGATGGTGGCAGCCTATGAGGGTCATGCGGAGATTGTGAAGACTTTGTTGTCTCATGGAGCCCATGTGGATGCCAAAGACCCGCTGGGCTTCACGCCTTTGATCCGGGCCGCACAAAAGGGTCATCGAGAGACCGTCCGAATCCTTTTGGAGCATGGTGCCGATGTGAATGCGAGGGATAAGTTCAGAAGACCGTACGGGGATACCGCACTTGTTTGGGCGGCAAAGTACGGGCACACAGCGACTGTGAAAATCCTTTTGGAAAAAGGTGCTGAGGTGAACGTCAGAAGCCCTGTTGGATCCACCCCTTTGATCGCAGCCGCCAAAGGAGGCCATACGGACACGGTGAAGGCCTTGATCCAGGGAGGTGCTGACTTGAATGCGAAAGTACAAAGCGGGGAAACCGCGATGACTTTCGCGGCTCGAAAAGGTCATACGGACACAGTAAATGCTTTCTTGGTTAGCGGGGCTGACATAGATGCCAGAAACAAATACGGGTACACATTGTTGATTCTGGCAGCCTGGAAAGGGAAAATTGATACCGTCAGGGCACTATTGGATAAAGGGGCCGACGTGAATGCCAAAAATAACTATGGCGACACGGCCCTGGTAAAAGCGGCAAGGGAAGGTCACACCGCTGTTGTGAGGACATTGCTGGATTATGACGCGGATGTGAATGCAAGAAACAGCAGGGGCGACACCCCTTTGATATTGGCGTCCCGCAAAGGCAATGCGCAAATTGTGGAAGCACTGCTGGCCCAGGGCGCAGACATAAGTGTGATGAACAAAAAGGGCGACACCGCATTAAGGATAGCGACAGCGAAAGGTCACACCGACATCGTTCGATTGATCGAGAGTGGTGGGTCCCCCCTTAAGGACTATGAAGTCGCCCTTCACAAAGCGGCCACCAAAGGTGACATTGCGATTCTAGGAGCTTCGTTAGACCAGGGGGCTGATGTGAATTCACAAGACGCCAAGGGTGTCACAGCCTTAATTAAAGCGGCTGACAAAGGATACACGGATATTGTAACGGAGCTACTGGAAAGAGGAGCAGAGGTGGATAAGAAAAATGATCTGGGTGATACGCCATTAATGTTCGCTGCGCAGAGCGGCCACCTGGACACGGTGAAAACATTGCTAGCTCATGGTGCCGACATAAATGTGCAGAGTCGCGGCATATCAGCGCTGATGGGCGCTGCAGATAAAGGTCACAACGCCATTGTAAAGGAATTGATCGACAACGGAGCAGATGTGAACGCGAAAAACAGTAACGGTGACACAGCATTGATCATGGCCGCCGTGACCGGGAATCTGGAGACCGTGCACACCCTGATCGCTCATGGTGCAAATGTGAATGCGAGAGGGACGTATGGTGTTACAGCACTTTTGGCCGTAGCCGAGATTGGCGATATGAACAGAATGAAAGAGCTGCTGGAAAGAGGTGCGGACATCAATGCGAAAAACTGGCAGGGCACGACGGTTCTGATGTTTGCGGCGGTCAACGGACACACTGAAATTGTTAAGGAACTGATCAAAAGGGGAGCGGACGTAAACGCAAAAAACGACTTTGGGAGTACGGCATTGAAACTCGCAAAGTGGAAAAAGCATAAAGAGACAGAACGATTGCTCATACAGGCAGGAGCAAAGAAGTAATCCCCGCAAGCAGAGAGGAAGCATAATCCCTCAAAGCCCGGGGGGTTAGCACTCAGGTAGCGGTTTATAACCAAAGGTAAGTCATTAGCCTGGTGAGGATATGATGAAAAAGGGTGTCATTATTTTGTGGGTTCTCATTTTTGTAATGGGATTATCTAGCACTGTCCTTGGTGAGTCAAAAGATGAGGCCGTGAGGCTCTACAAGCAGGGGCAGAAGGCTTACAGAACCGGGAAATATCAGGAGGCGCTTTCTTTTTTCAATCGATCGCTCAGGGCCGGCAGAAGCCTGAATATTCCTTTGCTGGTTTCTGTTAATCTTAATGACATCGGTAGCGTTTACAGCAGGCTTGGGATGTATGATCAAGCCTTGAGCAGTCATAAGGAAGCACTAAAGATAAGAAAGAAACTTAGACTTTCGCAGGCTGTAGCCACAAGCCTGAACAACATCGGTGAAGTCTACAGGTCCCTCGGCAGGTATGATGAAGCTCTTGACTATTTCCATGACTCTTTGAAGATAATTAAACAACTCAAGAAACCCCGATACGTTTCAAAAAGTCTCAACAACATTGGTACCGTTTATCATAGTCTCGGTCGATATAACAAAGCACTCGAATATTACAAGGAGTCTTTAGGCATCAATAAGGAACTAAAAAATCACCAGGATATAGCGATAAGTCTTAACAATATTGCCGCTGCTTATCATTCACTCGGCCGGTATGAGGAAGCCTTGAGCAGTCATAGGGAAGCACTGAATATAAGAAAAAAACTCAAAAAACGGCAGGACGTAGCCACAAGCCTAAATAACATCGGTACAATTTACAAGTCACTCGGCAGGTATGATGAAGCTCTCGACTATTTCCATGATTCTTTAAAGATTTTCAAAGAGATTAACATTCCTCTGGATACGGCGGCAACCCTCAATAATATAGGGTTGGTTTATGATTATCTTGGATTGTATGACAGGGCCCTCGAATACTACGACAAGGCTCTAAAAATAGTCAGCGAGATCAAAAACCACAGGTACGTTGCTACAACCCTTAAAAACATTGGCTATGTTCATCTTGCCAAGCGGGATTATCAAGAGGCAGAAGAGATGTTTAAAGCGGCAGGAAAAGAGATTGGCAAGACAGGGTTCAAATGGACAGGAACGCCAGGTTTGGTGGAAATCTACGTTGCCTCTGGAAGGTATGATAAGGCCATGGCGCTTGTACTTGACATGACGCCCGAATGGTTTGATACGGATCAATTCAAGATACGATACCATACTGAGAAGGGTCGAACGCTAAAAGGTATAGGGATGCTGAAAGAGGCGTCAATGGAGTTTCTAAAAGCTGTATCGCTGATAGAGGGTATGAGACAACAGGTAAAGGGTGAAAAGACAGGCTTCTTCGGAGCCGGCAGAAGGCTGAAGGCATACAGAGGACTTGTATCCACTCTGTGTGAAAGGGTTCTTAACGGGGAGAAGGAAGACAAGAATTTCACTCAATTTGCCAGCAATCTGTTATCGGCTGCATTCTACTTTTCGGAGTCTACCAAAGCCAGGGTACTTCTTGAGTCAATGGCAAAAGCGAAGCGGATAAATCAACGTTTCGAGATATCGCAGGAACTGAAAAGAAAAGAGGCGTCGCTCATAAACCAGCTTTCTGCAATAGATTCCCAATGGGAAAAGGCATACAAAAGCGAGGATTCCTATAAGGAACTCAACAGACGGAAGAAGCGACTTTCGACTCAGCTCAATAACTTAATAAAAGAGCTGAGGGAAAAATATCCTCGATACGCCTCTCTTTATTATCCAAAACCACTCCTACCGGAAGAACTGCCTCTTAAAGAGAAAGAAGTCATTTTTGAGTTCGCTACGGGTGATGATGCAAGCTACTTGTTTTTGGCCAGAAAGGGCGGTGTGGAAAAAACCTTGAGAATACCCATAAAGATGGAAGATCTTAAGGCAAAGATAGAATCTTTCATGCAGCCTATGAATACACGGGATATTCATAACTTTTCTGTAGAAAGAGCAAAAGAGCTCTATGATATCCTCCTCTCTAGGGCCTTACGGATTGTAAAAAAGAACGAAAAGGTAATTATCGTTCCTGATGGGATACTTGGACTGTTGCCCTTTGAAGCCCTTGTGATAAAAGAAGGTTCCGGCGTAAGAGACAGCGTCTACGTGGGTGACAAGTATCAGTTGAGTTATTACCAATCAGCCACAATCCTTGCTTTTCAAAGGACGCACAAGGTAACTAAAGCAAAGAGACCCCTCTTTGCCGTTGGTAACCCTATTTACAATGAAAATGATTTGCGATACATCTCATTCAAGAAAGGAAAGAAAGGGCCTACGCCCACTTCTAGGAAAGAGGCGTTTGCCTATCGAGGTTTGGCCATAAAAAGCGAATGGGGCAAGACAAGCAAGAACGACAAAAAGGAAAAGGCGTTACTCTATCTTCCCCTCCCCGAGACGGAGGAAGAGGTAAGGACGATTGCAAAGCTATTTAATATTCAGACCAAACCACCTGATATTCTTCTCGGCATCCTTGCAAATGAGACCAATCTTAGGAAATCACCGCTGGAAAAATACCGTTACATACACTTTGCTACCCATGCGGATTCAGCCGGGAAAGTTCAAGGTATAGAAGAGCCTTTCATCCTGCTCGGTCTGGTGGAGAACCGAAACAAGGATGATGGTTTCTTGACATTGAGCGAGGTCCTGGGTTTAAAGCTTCGCGCGGACCTGGTGGTTATTTCTGCGTGCTTAACTGGACGGGGTAAGGTGATGGAAGGGGAGGGAATATCAAATTTTGCCAGAGCCTTCCAATATGCCGGGGCAAGAACGATCTTAATTAGCCTGTGGGAGGTATCTTCCATAGAGACGGTGGAGTATATGAAGAACTTCTACAGGTATTTAAGAACCGGGAAAGACAAGAGGGAAGCCTTAAGACTTGCCCGAACTGAGATAAAATCCAAATATGCTAACCCTTTCTACTGGGCTGTATTCATTCTTCATGGAGAGGTCTAACTATGGGTGTAAATGCAAGCAACGTATCAGCCCATGGTACTGAAGCTAAGATGAAAGGTCAAAGGCGAAAGACTTCGGAGGCGGGGCCTCAGGCGCCTTGTTAACCTCCACTGAAAGGAGAGGATCCCATGAAACATCCCCAGTGAAGGGAGAAGTTGTGCGTTGATCGTTACCCTTTATTCGTGAAGTATGAAAAGGGGGACATCCTCAAGAGCACATCAGGGCGGTGACAGGCAGGAAGGCCTGTTTCTCAAAAGATGAAAAATAGTCGAAGAAAGGAGGGAAACGCTATGTCCGGAGAAAGATCATGGCCCTTGGTCGTCCTTGTTGTGGGTTTGGCCTTCTCGCTGGCTATATGCATGAGCTGGCCTGGACAGAGTTATGCCGAGGAACACTCAGGAGTTGGCAAGGAAATAGTGGCTCAGTCGAAGCCGTATCCCTGGAAATCGATTCTGGTCCGTGAGTACACAAGCACACACCTTTCTCCCACCGCAGATGTTTTGCAGGTCTTCGTAGACTTGGGCCGAGAGATCTCTTCAGAGGAATACGACCGTCTTGCCAAGGTCGTGAAACTGATGGATGACAGCGGGAAGGTGTACAAGCCGGTTGGTCGCGTTTCGGGGAGCGGCGTGAAAATAACGCAGAGTTTAGACGACCGGGTCATCTTTTCATGGGGTGCTGATTATGCATACGGCTTCCTGTTCTCCGTGAAGTCAAGAAAGTCCAATTTCTCCCTGGTTTGGGAGGACTTTCCGCCTTTGGATATCGGCAATCCGTTTAAATCGGCGTACTGCCGTCCGTAGTCATTCTATCAGGTTCTGCAACGGGAGTTTTCAAAAGGGCTCACAACGGTTTGTTATGATGGTGGTTAAGGCATTTGAAACACAGAATTCAAGGCAATCAAAACGCAAAGGGGGAAATCTCAGCAATCATCGACTGGCTCGTTCATTGTTCCTGCTCCCTGACGAAACACAGCTCTTAACCTTGAATCGAAAAGGACCTTTTCGCGCAACGATGCTGTTAGGATGAAACCGCGCAACAGCATTCATTTTAACCTTCGAGCCAGACAAAGGTAATGCTTATCCGTTAAGGAGGAAGAAATGATCGAGAAAACCACAACAGGGCCATCCCGGGCAGACAGATTGACCGACAATAGTGGAATTGAGGCATCTGGTGCAGACAAATTGGTGGACCAAGTTTCAGTGGTAAGGATTTCCAAGCGACTTTTTGTGGGTGCGTTTTTGATCGTGTTTGCTATTCCTCTCCTCATGGGGATTATCACCAATTTGTCGGGTGCAAGGCTTCCGAGAATTTCGAACTTCATACCTCTGGTTCTCCTCGTTTCCATTATCCTGATAAAGTCGATCCTGGTGTACAAGATGTGGGCTGCTATTCAAGACGGTCACACGAGAACCAGTCCTGGTAAGGCTGTCGGATTTTTGTTCATCCCCTACTTCAACCTCTATTGGGTATTTCGAGCGTTCTGGGGCTTTGCAAAGGATTACAACGCCTTTGTTTCACGGTATTCGATAGATGTGCCCAAGTCGCCAACCGGCCTTTTTTTGGCGTATTGCATTCTGACCATCCTGCTGATCTTGGTTCCCGTGTCAGTGGCACGTGCACAAACTCCCGTTCTCGCTTTTTTGCCTTTTGTGATCGCTTGGTATGCGGTCGGCTTATTCATGATCATGAAGATCTGTGACGCTGTCAATGCTCTTCCCGCCGAGAAAATCAGGGCGATAAAATCAGGGACAGCGGTACCGGCTCGGCCGTTTGCTGCACCCCAAGGAGCCTTAGAAGCCAGCGAAGAGGAGACCGGAGCGATTGAAGGGGAAAGGCCTCCTGAGAGAACGGTTCCTGATATGAAGAAGGAACTCCGCAACTGGGGCATCGGGCTGATCGTGCTAGGGGCAATACACTTATTTGTGAAGTTTTTGGCCTCGGCTTGGGGGGTTGTCATCATAGCCATCGGCATACTGAACCTTTTCGTTCCAAAACGCGGGATGTTTATCCTCAATGGGATAGTGCTGCTATTTGTGGGAATTATGAACATCGTGGCAGCGAAGCAGGCAGGCCAGGGCGGTTGGGGTGTCTTCGGCATTCTCCAAATCGTGTGGGGGGTACAGGAGATTCGCAAGTTTAAACGTTACGCTTCATCGGGGGGCCTTGAAAAAGTTCAAGAACCACCCCAGTGAGGTTTTTCGAACAATACCTGCACTTATTGAGGAAAGGAGGCGGCATGATGCAGCAGGTCACAAGATTTTTGACTTTGGCCGCAACTGTAGTGATCCTCATGTCCAGCCAAGCTGTGTACGCCCAATTGTCGGCCAAGGAAAGCCTAGGCATTGTCATACAGAAACTTGCTGCTTTAAACGATACAGGCGAGCTCGACCGTTTGATTTCAGAAGGCAAGCGCGAGGCTGCCGGCACTGAGGTTTCTGCAGAGAAATGTCTTCAACTGGGCTTGCTGTTGACCGGGAAAGCGATATTCGGCAAGGATCTGGAAGATGCCAAATCTTCCTGGCGAGAAGCGATTCACTACCTTGAAAAAGCGATCACCCTTTCTCCGCAGCTAGCAGAGGCCCACGCTGTTCTCGGACACCTTTACCTGTGTCCTTACGTGGAGGATGAGCAAGGGTTCAGCAAGGCAAAGCGACACTTTGGGAAAGCATTGCAGCTAGATCCAAACCAAAGCGTTGCAAAAGAGGGCATGCGGCGCATCGCGCTCAGATCGTCCCCTGTCTCCGAGAAGGAGCGCTATTTCAAGGAGAACCTGGATAGTCTTTCCAGAGTAACCCAATCGGGAAGGAGGTTTTCCATCCTCTCCGTGAAGATCAAGGATTCCCCTCAGGGCTGTGATCTCATCGCGGCGCTGGAAGTTGC
The DNA here is from genome assembly GCA_050050615.1 of Desulfobacteraceae bacterium. Lineage (GTDB taxonomy): Bacteria > Desulfobacterota > DSM-4660 > Desulfatiglandales > HGW-15 > JASFTV01. The sequence continues at coordinate 2,653 of JASFTV010000075.1, read as the reverse complement.
AGATGTCTCCAGAAGCAACATCGTCGATTCTGTAGAGGCGATGAAGTATATGGGAGGGGTTCCCGGTGCCAAAAAACCACCATCCAAGCCCTCTAAGACCATTTCCTCAATTATCCGAATGGTCGGCGAAGTGACTGGCATGACCTACACCGGCATACAAACCCTTAAGCTTGACTTAGACAGGATCGCGATTGTTTTGCATGTGCCGGATGAGGGTCCAACGCACACAATTTTCATTCCCGTGGCAACATTCAACCAGTATGCAAAGAAACAGATTTCGGCAAGGCAATTTTTCGGAACCATGACCTATACGGGCGAGTGAACGGCGCCGTGCACCCACACGGGGCATCCTGGTGTTTTTCTTGAAGGCCGGGAAAACGCGCCTTGTTGGGCCGCGTGTATGGCGGTGGGAGGCTTTGTTCACCTCATTAGAAGGCGTGTCGGTCTTTGAAGCCAGGGGATCGGCCCACGCCTTGATTGCATGCAAGTGGTGTAAAGAATGATACATGTCAACCGTTTCATACGCTTTTGGGCGGCCTTTGTTCTCGCGGGGTTTTTTATTTTGTCCGGCTTGTCCACGCCGTGCCTGGCCCAGTCTTCTGGTAAGGATCAAGTGAAAAGCCTTTACCAGGCGTACAGAAAGCTGGAAGAGCAGGGCCGTTACAAGGAGGCGATCGAATACGCCAAAGAGCTCGTCCGGGTCGGCAAAAAGGTTTTCGGCGATACCCACCCTCACATCGGTCTATTTCTCAGCAACCTCGCAGGGCTTTACCATCGCCTCGGAGATTTTGCCAAGGCAGAGCGCCTTTACAAAGAATCCCTGGCTATCCAGGAGAAGGCTTTGGGGCCCAAGCATCCGGATGTGGCTCAAACCCTCAACAACCTGGGCCTGCTTTACTACACCCTCGGAGATTACAGCAAAGCAGAGCCGCTCTACAAAAGATCCCTGAAAATAATGGAGCGGGTCTATGGCGCAGAGCACCCGGACGTGGCATCCATCGTTGGTAACCTGGCGGTACTTTACAGAGAAAAAAAAGACTACGCCAGAGCGGAGCGATGGTACAAAAGAGTCATCGCGATCAACAAGAAGGTCCTCGGGACTCGGCATCCAGATCTGGCATCAAGCCTTAAAGGCCTGGGAACAGTCTACTACGCTCTCCGGTCCTATGAAAAAGCGGTAAGGGCTTTCAAAGAGTCCTTGCGGATCCTGGAGACAGCCTATGGGCCGGAGCACCTTGAGGTGGCCAGAAGTCTCAACGACTTAGCCGTGCTGTACAGAGAGCTTGGTGACTTCGCCAGGGCGGAGGCCCTTTACAGAAGGTCCATAAGGATAAAGGAGAAAAGGTTTGGGCCGGAAGACCCTGAAGTGGCGCCGAGCCTCAACAACCTGGCCCTGCTTTACCACACCCTCGGGGATTACGGCAAAGCGGAGCCGCTCTACAAAAGGTCCCTGCGAATCATGGAGAGGGCGTATGGGCCGGAGGACCCGGAAGTGGCTGTATGCCTCAGCAACCTGGCGACGCTTTACTTTGCTGCAGGAGACTATGACAAAGCAGAGGCCATGCTCAAAAAGTCCGTAAAGATAAAGGAAAAAGCGTTGGGGCCGGAACATCCCGAACTGGCCCTAAGCCTCAATAACCTGGGAGGACTCTATAAGAATGTCGGAGATTATGGTCGGGCGGAGCCCCTGTACAAGAAGTCCCTGAAAATCATGGAGAAGGCGCTTGGAAAAGCGCACCCGGACCTGGCGAAAGTTCTGAACAACCTGGCAGGCTTTTACCTGACTTTCGGCAACTACGCCAAGGCAGAATCGTTGTATCAAAGATCTTTGGAGATAAAGAAAAAGGCCTACGGCCCCTCTCACCCGTCCGTGGCACTGAGTTTCAATAACCTCGGACAGCTCTACAAGCAAATTGGAGATTATCGCAAGGCTGCCCGCTTTTATGAAAGGTCCCTCCAGATATCCATGAAGGCGTTTGGCAAAGAGCACCCACAGGTCGCCCCAGCGCTCAGCAATCTGGCCATCATTTACATGACGATCGGGGACTATGACAAGGCCGAGTCCTTGTACAAAAGATGCCTGGCCACAGAGAGAAAGGTATACGGGCCGAAACATCCAAAGGTCGCCCTAAGCCTCAACCACCTGGCAGGACTGGATGTCGTCCGTGAAAGATACGCCAGTGCAGAGTCGGCGTACAAAGAGGCCCTGGCTATCCAGAAAGATGCTTACGGGCCGGAACATCCTGATGTGGCAAAGAGCCTGAACAACCTGGGACTCCTTTATATGGCCATGGGAGACTATGCCAGAACAGAGGCCCTTTTTAGCAAGTCCCTTGCTCTATGGAAAAAGGCTTTCGGGCCGGAGCACCCGTTAGTCGCCGGACTTCTGACCAACCAGGCAGTGCTACAAGCCGTTCAGGGCGAATTTGAAAAAGCACACCAATTATTTCGGAAACTTCAGAAGATCGACCACGACTTTATCGATCAGGTGATAGGGTTTACCTCTGACGAACAAAAGATCCGGTTTTTATCCACCAAAAAGTGGAGCCTTCACTGTTTTATGAGCCTTGTGCAGCAGCATCTGGCCCAAGACATGTTATCAAGGATAGACGCGCTCAATGCCTGGCTCAGGAGAAAGGGGGTGATTCTCGAG
>JASFTV010000074.1:0-12789 GCA_050050615.1 Desulfobacteraceae bacterium | reverse complement strand
AACTGGGAGTGCCCAAGAATCAAATCCTTTACGTCGGTGATGACCTTGAGCCCGATATCATGGGCGCCCGCCAGGCCGGGCTCCAGCCTGTCTGGACAACCTATGTCCGGGATCAAGGTATCGCCTACGTACCCGGCATTCTCTCCACGGGCAGAGGAACGCCGGATAGCGATGTCCCAACCATCTCCACCTGGAGAGATCTCTTATCCCTCCTGGAAAAGCCATAGCCTAATCATTCGCATCTTTTCACTGCGCCAGCCTCATTTTCCAACCATCTTGTATGACAGCTTCGATCTTCCCCAAAACAATCAGGTACTTCCAAAACGGATGAAGGCATGTTAAGCCATTAAGGCTGGAACGTCCAGACTTTCGTTAGACTTGGCTTATCCAGTATCATGTTCCAGAAATAACCTTGACATCTCCTGAACAAAATCGATGGATTCAAGCCATTGTGGGCATCCGCCTTCATCCTTGAACAAGGTCTATGAATCTTAGTGCATCCCCCTTCATGTAATTGTTATTAAAGAGAATATAGGTTGATTTTTGGCCCGCCCATTCTCTGAGTCTTCCCAGCTCCGCGTCCGTGTAAAGGTAGTCGTAGCCTGTGACCCCATGCAGGCGGAAATACTGGAAGTTGCCATGGAGGGGCCTGTTTTTGAAAGGATCGACACAGTGGACCAATTCCAGTTCTTTGCACAGTTGCAGGACCAGGTCATCAGGCCATTTGCCGCGGGGCTCCCAGGCAAACTGAAACCCTCGCCTATCGACACTGTTGAAAAACTTCCTCATATTATCGGCATTCTGTGCTGTGGGTTTGAGACTGGCCGGGCACTGAAACACGATCACTGTCGCCCCCAGGGTTTGTGCAAACATGGCCGTCTTTTTCCAGGCTTCCAGGATTTCGGGTGTGGCCCTGAACCGCCCATAACGATCAAAACGCCTGGGGTCTATCTTCCCCCTTAATCGACGGTAAGTCGGGCTCGACGGTTCGTGCGTAATCAACTGCCAGGCTTTCATGGCAAACTCAAAACCTTGAGGAGCGATACTCCGCCACTTCTCCGCAGTCTGAAGCCGCGGAAGTTGGTAAAAGGTGTTCTGAATCTCTATGAGTTTGAAAAGTTTGAAGTACTCCTGCTGGGACGCAGCAAACCCGCAGCATCCCACCTTTATCTGAGTTTCTCCTCTCATGGCAGATGAAGCCCTGGTCTCCAAAAAAAGATCCTCTTGAAAATATTTGTTCTCCTTACCGGTATCCCATATTCCTGCCGTATACAGTGATGGCCAGTTCCTGAAAGACAATATCTGTCAAAGACCAGACCTCTTCCCCCGAACGCCTAAGATATCGTCTTGAAGGAACGGGCCACCGCGCAATAAATCCGAAAACAGAATTTTCTCGTGTTCAAATTTATGGTACAAGGTACGCCTTGCCGGGCCGCTTTGCCCAAAACCATGGCCAATCACGCCTAGCAGGCTCGTAAATTCAAATGGTGCATGAGTCCATGAATTTCAAGAGATTACGCCGCCCTTCTTAAGAGTTCTTCCCTGATCTTCACCATGGCCAGTGTATCATAGCCGCAGTAAGCGAGAAGATCTCGCTTGATCCTCTCCTTTTCATCAGGCGGTGTTGCAGGATCAATCATCCGAAGATAGGCCATAGAAGCATGGCCGCCTTCCTGAAGGGCCAGCTTTTCATAGCTCATGTCAGGGACAAGAGCTGGAAGTACGGCCTTGAGCGAGAAGGAACCGTGAAATCCCGGATGGTACAAGTGGTTCTTGATCACGGCCTGCAAATCCTTGAACCGATCCAGAGTACCAAGCAGCCGCTCCCGATGCCGGGGCAGATGTTCCGCAAGCTCATGGATGATTCTTATTTCATAGGAGGCGTAGACAAAGATAGTCCCTTCGCTCCCCAGGGCTTCCAGCAGTGTTGAGGCAAACCCCTCCCTGGGATCCTCCGCTTCCTCACAAAGATATTCCTCATGCTCTAACGTGCCATTGTCGAAAAGGCGATGATCCGACCATTGAAAAGGTATGGTCTGATAGGGACGCGTCCCGGAGTAACGCGGGATGCCAGGGCTCACTGTTTCGAAATCCAGAAAGTGGATCGGGAACGTCACCTCTCCCAGCTCAGTCCTGACATCCGGTGACATGTAGATTTTCCCACTTGTCACGCAAGACCGGATTCTTTCCTGAAGTGCTGTCAGAGAAAAAGAATCCGGAATTTGGCGAATGTCATGAATCCCAAGCGCTGCCAGCTCATCCATCCGTTTCTGTGTGATCCCAGTGAGTGTCATCACCCAGTCTTCGGGCATGCCCCTGGTACAGTATTCCCAGAACTCGCACGCATAGGGACTCTTACAGAAACGGGAGGGCAGAATCTCAGGCGGACTTGTTTTTTCGAGGATTCTTTTCATTCCGGCAACTCGGAAGAAGGTTTCCTCCGCCATAGCCATTGTCTGCTCTGTCAGATCATGAAACTGAAAGAGGCTTTCCAGCTCCAGCTTCTCGCCGTCAAATACATACCCGTTATTCACATGGAGGATGCCGGTCTTGCCTATCACCAAACCTGAGCCCTTGAGGACATAGGATTGGATGGCCACGTCCGGCACATGGACCTCTTTCACGGACGTGGAAGATTTAACCTCAACCAGGTTCCACCGGCCGTCAATCCCCCTTTCAAGGATATCAACCCGGACTCTCACGTCGTCATAAGTAAAGGCCGCCTCGTAAACAGCGGGCAGGTTCGAGTTCTCCATCGCTTTCAGTGTCTTTTGAACAGCCTCCTCGTGGTGCAAATGGTCTTCTTCGATGAGAATGCCGCCTGGGTAAAGCTGGGCTGCCAATTTCCCGACCTCTTGGCCAGCATCCAAAATGGCCTGTTTGGCAGGGGATAATTCCGTGGCAAGCGACGGGTCATAACACTGATACCACAGGCGCAGAGGACACTGAAGCCCCGCGAGGCAGCGCGATTTTGACAGACTGGGCTTTTTTCTCCGATTCATCATCATGCAGGAGACTCGTGGACAGTCGCGAGTAGTCCTTAAGAGTCCACCTTATCCAAAAATGGGGGCGTCAATAAGCGCTTCCCCCTTCATTTGTGTGTCCAAAACGGTATATCAAGAACATCCTGTCCTTTTTCCATGCTAGATTTGATAATCTGCATTATATCTCATTTCCTCAGCGGATCCAATCCCTAACATTATGAGATCCTTTGATAAATAGCTGGGCAGCCCCGGTTCCATGCTCCGGGATGGGCTATGCGAACGGGGGCAGCGTCATTGCCTAGTGAACCTTGCCGGGAAAGATCCAGATCCCGATGTGAGAAAATAGGTATCTCTCCATAAAAGCTCCGAATCCCGATCATATTTTGGTAATATAGCTTCTGAGAAGAGAAATCTTGCAAGGACGGATGAAGTCATGCCCAAACCTGAGCAAAAAATCATAGAGAGAGTGAATGTGCTGAGGGAAGCCATCAATCATCATAACTACCTCTATTATGTCTTGGATAGCCCCGAGATCCCTGACGCCGAATACGACCGGCTCTTTGACGAGCTTTCGGCGCTGGAGAAGAGATATCCTCAGCTCATCAGTCCGGACTCTCCGACACAGCGGGTGGGTGCCGCCCCTTTGGAAGAATTCAACACCGTCCGGCACAGCCTTCCCATGTTAAGCCTGAATAAAGCCACCTCTGAACCCGAATTCCTGGATTTTCACCGCAGGGTGAGGGACCTCACGAAGGAGAGCAGAGGGGAGACAACTTACACGGTCGAACCAAAATTCGACGGGCTGGCGGTGGAGTTGATCTACAACATGGGTGTCTTAAGTCTCGGCGCCACCAGGGGGGACGGTCTGGTAGGCGAAGATGTCACGCTCAATTTGAGAACCGTCAAGTCCATTCCCTTGAGACTCATGGGAAAACAGGTGCCCGACCTCATCGAGGTACGGGGCGAGATCATGATGAACAAAAAGGACTTTGACCAGTTGAACAAAGCGAGGGAGAAGTCAGGGGAACCCCTTTTCGCCAATCCGCGCAATGCGGCCGCCGGATCGGTGAGGCAGCTGGATCCGAAGGTGACCAGCACCAGGCCACTGAACATGCTCGCCTATGGGACTGGAAGGGTTGAGGGGAAGGCCTTAACGAACCATTGGGACGCGATCCTCTATCTCAAACAGCTCGGTTTCAAGGTCAGCCAATATGCTGAATTGTGCAAAAATGTGGAACAGGTCGAAACCTATTATGACAAAATCCTGAGCCTGAGGAATGACCTGCCCTATGAGATAGACGGTATCGTCATCAAAGTGAATGAATTTGCCTTGCAGCGAACAATGGGCGAGCTCTCCCGAAGTCCGCGCTGGGCTGTCGCCTGGAAATTTCCTCCCCAACAGGAACAGACCGGAGTGCGGGATATCATCGTCAGCGTAGGAAGAACCGGGGCTCTAACGCCTGTGGCCATTCTGGAACCGGTAAGAGTTGGGGGCGTAGAAGTAAGCCGGGCCACATTGCACAATGAGGATGAGGTCAGGAAAAAGGACGTCAGAATCGGCGACACCGTTATCATCCAGAGAGCCGGAGATGTGATTCCCGAGGTCGTCAAGGTGATCGCGTCAAAAAGAACCGGCAAAGAAAAGACCTTCATCATGCCCGACAAATGCCCTATCTGCGGCTCCAAAGTGGAAAGACCGGAGGGCGAAGCTGTGCACCGTTGCACCGGCATGGCCTGTGCTGCGCAGATCAAGGAAAATCTGTTTCATTTTGCCTCCAAAGGCGCCATGGACATGGACGGTTTGGGGCACAAATTCTTGGAGCAGATGGTGGACAAAGGAATCATCCAGGATCCGGCAGACCTCTACTTTCTCAAGAAAGAAGATTTCATGAAAATGGACAGGATGGGTGAAAAGCTTGCGGAGAACCTCCTTAATGCCATCGACAAAAGCCGAAACCGGAGTTTGAGCAACCTGATCTACGCACTCGGCATCAGAAACGTGGGCACCCACCTGGCCGGGGTGCTGGCCAAGCATTTCAAGTCCATTGACCGATTGGCTGAGCAGGGCATTGAAGACCTAACCCAGATCCACGAAATCGGACCTATCGTCGCAGAGAGCATCTATAACTTCTTCCACAATCCCAAGAATCTCGCGGTCCTCGAGAAACTGAAAAAGGGCGGGGTTACATTCCCAGTTGAAGAAGCCGAGTCCGTGGAGACCCCTCTTGCAGGTCAAACCTTTGTCCTGACGGGTGGACTTGATGCCTTCACAAGAGAGGAGGCCAGAGCTATTATTGAGGATATGGGCGGAAGGGTCTCTTCCTCGGTCAGCAAAAAGACCGACTTCGTCATCATAGGCACAGACCCCGGCTCAAAATATGCTAAAGCGCAACAGCTCGGCATAAAAACATTGAACGAAGATGAGTTCAAGAAGCTGATCGGACAATGAAATGCCCTGTTCATAGTGCAAGGGTTCTCAGGCTCTTGACGAATCGTCTCCTACCTTTCATCGTAGTCCCATTCGCCCTTTCAAAAATGATATCCTCCCCCTTGACGGGGGAGGACCAACGTGGGGGTGGCCTGGAATATCACCTGTGAACCTCCAAAGCCCATAAGACCCAAGAAATGACCAACCAAGAAATAGCTGACATTATGGTTCACATCTCCCAGATACTGGATATCCAGGGAGAAAATCCTTTTAAGATCAGAGCATATATCAAGGCGTCTCAAACCATTGCCGGTCTCACCTATCCACTCTCCTCTCTTGAGGACAAAGCCAAAATAGGCAAACTTCCGGGCATAGGTGCGGGTATCGCGAAAAAGGTGATGGAACTCCTGGAAACAGGAAAACTGGAATACTATGAAGACCTGAAAAAATCCGAGTACGCCCGATTGACCGAGTTTCTGAGAATTCCCGGCATGGGACCCAAGCATGCCAAACTGGTCCATGACAAGCTGGGCATAAAGAACGTCGAAGGCCTACAGAAGGCTGCGGAACAGGGGAAGCTGAGAGCCCTTCCCGGCCTGGGTGAAAAGGTGGAGAAGAACATCCTTCAGGGAACCCGGCAGGTCCAGAAATACAAAGAAAGATTCCCCTTGGCCTTTATCTATCCGAGAGCGCAGGCCATATTTGAGGAGATGAAAAGGGTCAAGGAGATCAAACAGATCACCCTTGCGGGCTCTCTGAGACGAAAGCGAGAGACCATAGGGGACGTGGATATCCTGGCTGCTTCGGACCGGGCTGAGAAGGTAATGGACGTTTTTGTGAAGCTCCCTCAAACAGCTAAGGTGGTTGCCAAGGGACATACAAAATCCAGCATCGTGACCAAGGACGGATTTCAGGTTGATCTAAGAGTGGTTCCGCCCGAAAGCTTCGGCGCCGCCGCTCATTATTTCACCGGGTCCAAGGCCCATAATATTCGAATCCGGTCCCTGGGTGTGGATGAGGGATTGAAAATAAACGAATACGGGGTGTTCAAAAAAGAAAAAAAGATAGCGGGCGCGCAGGAAGAGGAGATCTTCAAGTCTGTTCACCTTCCCTATGTACCCCCGGAGCTCAGAGAAGATCAGGGCGAAATTGAGGCTGCTCAGGAAGGGAAGCTTCCTTCTTTGATCAAACTCGAGGACATCAGGGGAGATCTTCATGTTCACACCCATTGGACGGATGGAAACAACAGTATCGAGGAAATGGCGAAGGCGGCCCGGCAAAAGGGTTACAGGTACATCGCCATCTGCGATCACTCTGTCTCCATGGGCATTGCCCATGGACTTAATCGGAAAAGACTCGAGAAGCAGATTGAGGAGATTGAAAAGTTCACTCGAAGCCTGAAGGGTTTCAGGGTGCTGACTGGGATCGAGGTGGACATCAAACCGAACGGTGACCTGGACTTCGATGACGAGATATTGAAAAAGTTAGACCTCGTTGTGGCGGCCGTTCACAGCAAGTTCACGCAGTCCGAAGATGAGATGACCCGAAGAATCATCCAAGCAATAGAGCATCCCCATGTGGATATCATCGCCCATCCCACAGGCCGGATCATTGGGAAAAGGGAGCCTTACAAAGTGGACATGGACAAGCTCATGGACGCTTGTAAGGCGAATGGAAAGATCTTGGAACTCAATGCCTACCCCGAAAGGTTGGACCTCTCAGACATCCACTGTCGAAAAGCCAAGGAAAAGGGTGTTAAGATCGCCATCTCCACGGATGCGCATATGGACGAGCACCTTGAATGGATGACATTCGGTGTGGCCACGGCCAGGCGAGGATGGATAGAACCAGAGGATGTGGTCAATACTTTGTCGCTTTCAAAACTGCTGACGTACTTTACTCGCTGAAAAGTGTATGACCCTCTACAAAAACCGCGGCAGAGAGCCCGGTCCGGAAGGGCGGGGGTGAATGGCGCGTCGTTTTTGTGGGGATGCAGGGGGCTTGCCCCCGCGGTTTTTAAAACGCGAAATGGAATGATGGCTTTGGAGGAATGATTTGCAAAGGAGCTTCACAATGAGGGCAATAGCAAGATACCTGGCGGTCATGCTCTTTGCTGTGGCATGTACCACGCCGGCTAAGGTCCAAGAGCCCGAGTGGAACGAGCTCACGACCAAGTCCGAGGCCCTCTACCAACAGGCACGGTATTCAGAAGCACTCAAAGTGGCTGAAGAGGCGCTGAAGGTTGCGGAAAAAAGGTTCGGCACCACCCACCCCTTTTTTGCCAGTTCCCTGAACAACCTGGCCTTACTTTACAAAGCCCAGGGCAGATATGCCGAAGCCGAGCCCCTCTACAAGCGGGCACTGACAATAAGGGAGAAAGCGCTCGGCCCAGACCATTCCCAGGTGGCCATATCCCTGAACAACCTGGCCGGCTTATATCAGTTACAGGGCAGGTACAACCAGGCCGACCCCCTCTACAAGCGGGCGCTGACCATAACTGAGAAAGCCCTTGGCCCAAATCATCCCGATGTGGCGATATCTCTGAACAATCTGGCATTGCTTTATCAAGCCCAGGGCAGGCATGCTGAGGCCGAGCACCTTTGCAGGCGGGCGCTGACCATAATTGAGAAAGCGCTCGGCCCAGATCATCCCGATGTGGCAAATTCCCTGAACAACCTGGCCGGCGTATGTCAGTTGCAAGGCAGGTACGCTGAAGCCTTGCCCCTCTACAGGAGAGCACTCACAATAAGGGAGAAAGCGCTTGGCAGGGACCATCCCGATGTGGCAAATTCCCTGAACAATCTCGCATTGCTTTACCGGACCCAGGGCGAATATACCAGAGCCGAACCGCTTTACAGGAGAGCACTCACAATAAGGGAGAAAGCGCTTGGTAAGAACCATCCCCGATTGGCAACATCCCTGAACAACCTGGGGGTGCTTTACCAAGCCCAGGGCAAGTATGCCGAAGCCGAGCCCCTTCATAGACGGGCCCTATCCATAAGGGAGACGACACTCGGTAAGAACCATCCCCAAGTAGCGCTATCCCTGAACAACCTGGCATTGCTTTACCAAGCTCAGGGCAAGTATACCGAAGCCGAGCCCCTCTACAAGCGGGCGCTGGAGCTTATGGAGAAAACCCTGGGGAAAGAATACCCCCACGTTGCTACTGTCTTAGAAAATATGGCCATGTGCTACAGGGAGATGGGTAAGGATGATGAAGCTGAGAAACTGGAGACACGAGCAAGGCAAATCCGTTCTAGGCAGCACTAATCCAGGATTGGTCATCAGAAAGAGCTTTGAGAAATCGAAACGTTTCTGGGCTCTTCTCAGGCAGACATTGGCAAGAAGTGTTGACCTTTGACAACGGCTGAAAATCATAGTATTTGAGTCGTCACTGGTAACATTCTCATTTGCCCTTCCCGAGGCCGGGTGGTAAGAGCGGGGCTCTTACGATATTTCATTTCTGATATCTCTAACCAATTTTCAGAACCGTGTTACCAACGTCCTCGGCGCGGAAACGGGAGAGGAACAGGGCTCCAAGGACAAGGCCGCGGGTTAGACCCCGAAGCTCGCGCATGATTACGCGTCATAAGGGTTCAAGCTGACGCGCAACATTTTGTAGGGCTTTTCAGAAACCCTGGGTTTTTCGCCTCGGAAAGGCTGATTCAAGCGATTTTCTTGAACTGGAGGAAAGATCATGATAACGGAAAAAACCTGCCTATTAGCGGAACCTTCCTATGGTCGTTTTCTCTATTATAAATTAGTGACGTTGGTCCCTTTTTGTGCGGCAATTATCGCCATTGCAAAGCACTCTGGATCTATCTATTGGCTGCTGCTCTACATTGGCATATGCTTGATACATGTTGGTATTGTGTACTCAAACAAGTGCCCGCGATGTGCATACTACAAGATTGGCGAAAAAACACACAAGTGCTATATACTTTGGGGCTTCCCCAAGATTTTCAAAGCAAAGCCCGGCCCGGATAAGCCGTTTCTTGGAAAGTATATCCCGATCGCCATTTTGATCATAACTTTTTTTCCTGTATATTGGTTACTGTTTCAATGGGAGCTATTGGTGCTCTATTTTCTATCTTGGGGGGTATTGGTGTCATCCATCTTATTAAATGAGTGTCCCCGGTGCATTAGTTTTCATTGTAAAAATAACCGGGTGCCTGAAGATGTACAGAAAGCGTTTCTGGATTCACAAGCCAGTCAGCAATGACAGGAGTAATGTATCTAGCTGTTATCATCAGTCGGTTTGTGGGTCTGCACATCGCGCAAACAACAAGAAATTTGCTGGAGGGGTTTTGGGTTGTTATAGGCCTACTCTTTGTCATCGGTGGTCTCTGGACATTGTTCGAACCAAAACTTCCTTTACTGCCCATCGTGCTCATCTTGGCAGGCTTGGTGCTTATTGTTTCCATCCTCAAGGGCAAGCGCCCAAACAGACCATAGCCCCATTGATAAAGCGCCTGTAAGAGCTTTAGATGCCGGTAAATGGTCTGTCTAGAGTATTATGGACAATTGCTGCTTACACGAAGCTTGCCTGATCAGATAGTTCATAAAAGATTTCGGTTAGGATTTTCTAGATGGACGTCATCAGTAACAATAGAAAATGAACGAATACAGGTGATTGTTTTATGATGCGAGAGAAGAACGATATGAGGCGCAACACCGAACACTTTCTCAGAAAGTTTCTGGAACCCGAGAGCGTTGCAATAGTCGGTGCTTCGAGTAATCCTTTTCGAATCAACTATAACCTGGTCGCCAATTTGGTCAACCTGGGATTTCAGGGCAGGATCTATCCCGTGCACCCCAAGGAAAAGGAGATCATGGGTCTGAAGACCTATCCCAGTTTGAAGCATATCGATGAAACCGTTGACCTTGCCGTGATTGGCGTCTCACATTCTTTGGCTCCTGGAATACTCAGAGATTGTGTCGAGAAGGGCATCAAGAGAGTCACTATCATCGCCGGAGGGTTTTCTGAGGCTGGAGAGGAAGGGAAAAGGGTCCAAGAGCAGATGCTACAAATCACTAAGCAGAACGGTATCCGGGCTATTGGTCCCAATGCCTTGAGCCCCATCAATGTCCCCGCAAACTTTTGCATCAGTTTCCATCTCCTTAAGCCGATAAAGCCGGGTGGCCTCTCCCTTATTTTCCAATCGGGGCTCTACGAACCCAGATTTAGCTGGCTTTTGTCTGACTTCAATTACCACGTCAACAAGCTCATCGACCTTGGCAACAAAATGGACATAAACGAGGTGGATGCCCTCACCTATCTGGTGCAGGACCCGCAAACCCGTGTGATAGGCATTCATCTGGAGAGCATCGAGGGGGATCCAAGGGAGTTTCTAAGGCTCATCCGGGAGGCTTCGGCTCAGGACAAGCGTGTGGTAGTCCTCAAGTCCGGCCGAACAGAGGCTGGTGCAAAGGCGGCTACCTCTCATACGGGAGCCCTTGTAAAGGGAAGCGACCTCGTGTTCGATGGCGCCATGAGACAGTGTGGCGCCCTTCGAGCACATAATCTCGAGGAATTCTTTGATCTGACCCGTGCTTTAGAGCGTTTTGGTTCCCTTTCACTCAAAGGAAACCGTATATTCCTAGCGACGTTCCCGGGTGGTGAAGGCGTCATTGTGACCGATCTTTGCGAGAACGAAGACCTTAGATTGGCCGAGGTGGATAACACAACACTCGACAAACTGCGCTCGATCTTCCCTCCCTGGGACATTCCGCCCAACCCCTGGGATCTCGGCGTTACTGTGCAGTTTAACGACCTGGGCAATGTCTACAGGACCCTCATTGAATCTCTGGCCGAAGATGCCAGCGTGGATGCGTTCGCCATTCAGTTGCACCCCATGGCCGTTCACTTCTCCAAGCAGCACTTAGAGATCTTTCACCGAGCCGTTGACGCCCAAAAGCCCATAGTTCTTTGGCTTGCTGGCGTGGAATCCGGAAGGTATGAAATTCTTGAGTGGTTGGAAGAGAATCAAGTTCTTGTGTTTCCATCTCCAGAGAGAGCCATCCGTGCGCTTTCAGCCCTGCATCGTTTGAGCAGCCCGGTTTCAAAAAATGGGTCTTAGCCTATGGCTGGATACAATAGCAAATGAATTAGAATCCGAATCTCCAATCTTGCAAACCCTGTTCTCATCTAAACGCTGGAAAACAGGCGCATCTTTTTAGGGCCGTGTGGCAGGAAGGTCCCTGAGATTTGAACGAAGTCAATGCTTTCCAGGCAGGTGCTGCATGCTCTTTGGTTCACCGAATTTCAGTGATCCAAAAAATCGCTGAACCGGCCGGTTCGGCCATGCCGGATTTTGAGATTTTCAAAAAGATTGCTGGGCACTGGGGCTGAGCTGAGCGCTTTTCTGAAAGGTCCTCTCCAACTGCCGTCTTCGAGATTCTGAAAAGAGTTTCAAAAGGTCAGCCTTGCGACATCACCGGATTGAATAACCAAAGCTTTCTAACACTTCCAAATCGGCCGCATCAAATTGGTTCAGGTCACGGGATTTATAACGACCTAACGACTCTGGTTTTTTCGGAATGGCAAAGACGCCCTCCAAGCCTTCGGCATTAGGACGGATATCTAGAAAAGATACGATTCTCTCTATTTCTGATTTAGCCAAGGCACACATTTTTTCAAAATTGACGACCAGAAATTTTTGATTTCCGAGTGTTCGTCCGATTTCAAACACCCGTTGGTTTGACTTGATCCAGTACCTTAGCGATGCTTTCGGCTCATCGGATTTTGACTTCGGTAATTCCACGCCGAACAACGGCCCCCAATTATAGAGTTGTTGTTGATTTCTACTAAATGCCATATCAAGCCCATGCCGCATCGTGTGAATATATTTGAATCCTTCAAAATATTCGGCCATGACATCGAGGTAAATATGGGAGTTTGGTTCTTTCCATCCCCAACCCATATGGGAGGTGCGCATGCGCTCCTTTGTGGCAAGCATCTTCCATGCGCGCACAAACGGCCAAATGCCACGACCGTCACCCAAATGGTTGTGGCCCTCAAGGGCAATTTCAAGTACTGCCCGTAAAACAAACGTCAAATCGGCCAGACCGGGTGTATTTCTAGAGGTCATCGCATTGGACAAGATCTGCAGGCCCCTGAAAACCTCGTCCTTGTTCTGGCAGGCTTTTTGGTGCCATTTCGGACGTTTGAACAAAAGCATGAACCACTGGTTATCGTTGGCCGGATTCAGATCGCAGCCTAGATAAAAACCCAAATGTGAGATAATTTCGGCAACCACGCGTGTACCGCTGCCCCCGACCCCACCGATGACGACAGGGTCAGGCGTCTCAAGGTTATTTTGCATTTAAGAGCTCCATTGTCTTAACAAAACGGCAAACACATGGACCTCCTCTTCC
>JASFTV010000073.1:0-12892 GCA_050050615.1 Desulfobacteraceae bacterium | reverse complement strand
CTGCGGATGGTTTCGATGTCCACTTCAAAATAGAGCGACAGGTCACTCATGGAGGCATACCCCTCCATCACCACTTCCCGGGTCTCCAAGGGCTTGTCCAGCTTGAGTAGGCCGAAATATCGCTCATAGTTTTTTACCGCCTCCCTGGCTGCCAGGAATTCGGAGTAAAAATTTCTGGAGGCGAACTTGAACCGCCTGCTTCTGTAGTGCTTGAAAATTGCCTCGTAGCTGCCCTTGGCCCTTTTTGCGCGTAACATACCGGCGATGCCGCGGTTGTAAGCAGTAATGGCCATTGGCCAACTCCCCAGTTTTTCATAGCTGCGTTTCAGCAGTTGTGCCGCGGCCTCGGATGATCGAATCGGATCCCGCCGTTCATCCAGGGCATAGTCCACGGTCATAAACCGCTTGCCGGTAGAGCGGGTGAATTGCCAGATACCGGCTGCCCCGAATTTGCTGTACGCTTTCGGGTTGAAGGAGGACTCAACATGAGGCAGATATGCGAGATCCTCTGGCAGCCAGTGGGAACGAAAGATAGCTTTGATCTCATCGATATAAGCTCCGGACCGAATGAGCCCCTGTTGAAAGCGATCTTTCTGGCCGATCTGGCAGCGGATGTTGCGCATCGCCTTTCGGAATGTGGCCGGACTCGTGTCCGGCCCGAACAGAGCGAGAATGCGTCTTGATTCCGGATCTTGGGCGGGCACATTTCGAGCCAGTTTTTCCAGAATCTTTTTGTATTCCTGTTTGGCGACTTTGATCCGCTTTCTGTTTATTTTCCTCGCCCCGTGTTTATCGGGTGGCCATAGATCGATGACGCCGTAGACAACCGCCAAATTACTGCTGTCATGGAGGATGCCCTTTGTCGTTGGATAGATGGTATACGCGTCGATCCAGAAACGAACGTTCGGCTCTATGCAGGGATAGAGGGGAAAAGGTTCTGAGGCAGCGCACGGATCTCCAAATAGAAGTGAGCTTCCCAATAACAGCAGACAAACCAGGTCAGTTGTGAGATGCTTCTTTTTCATAACCGCGATTCTCCATGGGCATGCTAGAGTGGTCTCGTTTGGCTTCGCCCTTTTGGCTGTTTTCGGCGTAACCCATAATGTTAAGCAAGATTTGTACCGTTTTCCCAAAATTAGGATATATTCAGAAAAACAGAGTCTTAGCTCTGTTCCGACCCATCCCGCCCTCGGGGAAGCGGACAAAAAAATGTCAAAACCAGATAAAAAACGTCATTTTTTTTACATAGAAAAAGGGACAAAATTATTTGGTAACAGCCAAAAGTGTGGACATGGGCTTTACTTGCTGCCAGGAACCCCGAATTTTTTGGCCGCTGCAGACTACGTTGTCAGGCGTGGTGGTCGACTAAGTCTACAAAAGTCTGCTCTTGTTCGCCAGAAAGAAAAGGAGACAGAACTGTTTTTGAACACGGGTTCGGGCGAGTTCGGACCATGAAAGACCGCTGGGTCAGTTGCTCTCATGATGAAGTTCGCAAATTGCACGGTTTGGTTCTAAGACAAACGGCGCTACCCCCGTTTTCCTAAGGCGTAGAGCCTGGACGTCAGAGACAAAGCCCCGGCTGTTCCCAAGAACATGGTGATCGCCCCGCCCAGGAATGCCAGCCGTATATTAAGGGTATCCACGATGATTCCGGCGAGAACCGGACCCAGAACCATGGCCAAGCTGTGGCCCATGGTCAAGATGGCCATGATGGAGCCCATGGAATCCTTTGCACGACCAATCACAACACCCATGGCCATGATTGCCGGGAGCGCAATACCTCCTCCAACACCTACAAAGATGCTGGCGACAAAGAGCGGCCAGTATTCTTGACCTGTGTAAAAGAATATCATTGCGCTTGCCGTGATGAGTCCCCCAATGACCACAAGGAACCTCCTGTTTACTCTGTCCGCCACAAACCCCATGGGTGCCATAAGCAGAGCGCTCATCAGCACGCTGAAGGTGATAATGAAGCCCGCCTCCACGCTGGACAATCCCAATTCGACGTCTGCAAGCAAGGGTGCGAAGGACCAGATGGTTCCGACGCACATGGTGTGCGTGAGACTGAAGAGGAAAAGTCCCATGATGTGCCGATCACTGAACAGGCTTCGGTAACGCAAAGGCGCATGCGCCCCGAGACGGACTTTCTCCTCTTTTCTAGACGGAAGGAACACCAGGCAGGCCAGAAATCCCAGCAAGGAAACGATACCCATGGAAAGAAAGGCAGCTTTTATGCCGAAAACATCCTTGAAGACGCCTCCTATCACAGGACCTACGCTTAGTCCCCCGTAAAGGGATACGTTGAACACGCCCATGACGGTTCCCTCTTTGCCTTTGGGGGTGATCTCGCCCGCATATGCCCTGGCTACAGGCAGGATCATTGCTGCAGCGGTTCCTTGAAAAACCCTGATGAGAATGAGGGAACTTACATTCGCGGAAATGATGTACGCGATGGAGGCCATAAAATAGGCCAAAAGTCCAAGCGTGATGAAAGGCTTCCTGCCCTTAACATCGGATAGGCGCCCAAACAGGGGCAGGCATATGGTTCTGGACAGGGAAAAGGCGGCAAAAATGAACCCAATGTACAGACCTGTGGCGCCAAGCCCGTGGGCGTAAACCGGAAGCAACGGAGCGACGAGTCCGGCACCCAACATGGAGGCGAAAATAGCCAAAAATAGAATGCCCAGAATTTGCCATCTCACAGTGGAAACACAGGCCTCTTTCAGAACCATCAAGCTGTTCAAATCAGAAATCCGAGCAGAGGGACGGCTCGGAATGCAGTTTTTCGTTGATGTTTGTGCTCCAAGTGATTAGTAACGTTCAAAAGTATTGGCATGGATTGGTTTCGAAGGTGTTTTAGGTTTTGCAGGCCGTGCCGCTTTTCTCAAGGGGATATCTATTGGGCTCTTTCGCGGTGGCCGGAAATTCGGGGTTTGACATGTTCATGGGAGATTCCGAGGTGTTTTTGGGCGTAAACCCCGAATTTCCAGCCACTGCAGGGTCAAGTGGGATTTTTTTGTGAGATATCCCCTTTCGAAAAGGTCATGGCCTGCCTTGAAATGAAAAGTAATCATCCCCGACGTTTCGTGCCATGCCAACACTTTTGCACGATACCAAGTCATTACCTCCCTTATAGCATCGAACGAGGCGTTTCGGTCAAGCTTTCTGCCCCAAAAGACAGCCCCTTTGAATGCCTATTGAAGTCCGGGCGGAGGCCTGTCGGGCATTTTCTTAACGCCCGCGGAACGGAGGAGACAAGATGGCACTGCTATATGAAAAAAAAGGCAAAATCGCAAGGATCACTCTGAATCGGCCAGAAGTCATGAACGCCATCAACCTGGAACTGGCTCAAGAACTGTTTCACGGCTGGTGCGATTTTGTGGAGGATTCGGAAACGGTTCTCCTTATTATTACGGGAGCCGGTGATAAGGCGTTCTGCACGGGCGCCGACCTGAAGGAACGCGGCCGGCAAGGGGAAGACGCCCATGTTTCCTTCTTCTGGGACACCTCATTCAAGCTGCCCATGCGGCATCATGAATGCTTCAAGCCGGTTATTGCAGCCATCAATGGCCATTGTCTGGCAGGAGGTCTTGAGCTTGCCCTGCTCTGCGATATCCGGATTGCGTCGGAAAACGCCACATTCGGTCAACCCGAAATCAATTGGGGTGTATTTCCTGGTATGGGTGCAACGCAACGCTTACCCAGGGTTCTTCCCTATAATTTGGCTGCAGAAATTCTTTTCACCGGCCGCAACATCAGTGCGGAGCGCGCCTTGGAAATCGGACTGGTCAATCGGGTGGTTCCTCTCCCGAATCTCATGGACACAGCCTGGGCCCTGGCGGAGGAGATCAGTGAGAAAGGGCCTCTCGCTCTCCGGGCGGTCAAAGAGGCCTTGCTCAGAAGCTACGATCTATCCCTTGCGCAAGGACTAAGGTTAGAAGGACTCCTCCGCCGTATCGTTGGGGACACGAAGGACGCTCTTGAGGGAATGAAGGCTTTCCAAGAAAGGAGGAAGCCTCGTTTTAGAGGCCGGTAAAAACCGGGGCGCTCTGTTGAGGATCAATAAGAGGTGGGCCAGGCGTGCAGCAGATGCTGGCCGAGCCCGCCCCTTCCTCGATCATGGTGCAACGCCAGCATTCGAATCAAAAACTCACGGGTCTCCGCGGGATCGATGATCTCGTTGATCCCAAAGATGCCAGCCGCATCCCAAGGTTCTGTATTTTTCGTCATCTCTTTGAGGAGCCGCTCAAACGCCTCTGAATCATTCTCCCTTTTGACATTGTATACCACATTGATCCCGGGCTCCGGGTCCATGAAGCTGACTTCCGCTGTAGGCCAAGCGACGAAGGCGTCCGAGTACCTTCCACCACCCATGTTCAGGTAGGCCTGACCATAAATTTTCCGAATAACGACGGTCAACTTCGGAACAGTCACCAGAGAAAGGGCATTCATCCAGTTGATGATCTTCCCGACTATTTTTCGACGCTCCCCTTCCTTTCCCACCAAGAAACCCGGCGTGTCCACCAGTGTAACGATGGGGATGTTGAAGGAATCGCAGAGGACCAAGAAGTTTGTGATTTTCTCACAGCAGTCCGCATCGAGAGCACCCGCACCGTAGAGAGGGTTATTTGCGACAAGGCCAATGGCATGCCCGTTGAGCCTGGCAAAAGCGGTCACGCAGGCCCGACCGAAGTTTTCCTTTAACTCTAAGATCTCGCCACCATCCACGATCGCTTTTGCAATTCTTCGGATGTCGTATACCCGGTTTCGTTGCTCCGGGAGGGAGTCAAGAATATGGGGCATTTCCTGTCCAGATCCCTCCGGCACAGGTGCTCTTGCAGGGAGTTCCCGGGAATTCAGGGGAAGGTAGGTGAGAAACCGCTTCGCCAAATCCATGCATTCTTGCTCTGTGTCCCCCACGACGTCCACCAAACCCGTGATCTCCGAGTGCACTTTCCATCCCCCCAACTGTTCCGGAGGGGTGTCTTCCCCGGTGGCAATCTGCGTCACTTTTGGACTGGAAACGGCCATGACAGCCCCTTTGAGCATCACTCTGATATCGGACATGGCCGAATACCACGACGAACTGCCGTAGCAGGGTCCAAGTAGCACCGAAATCCAGGGCGCTTCCCTCAACCTGCGATACTGCGCCCTGTTTTGCCCGCCGTGCCCCATTCCGAAGGAACCCAAGGAATCAGGCATGCGTGCACCGGTTGACTCCCCCAAGAAAACTAAGGGGATCCCTTTCTCACAGCTGACGAATCGCACATACTCAATCTTCTTCATGTTGGTGCTCGCGCTTGAAGCCCCTAATACCGTCATGTCATTGGCGGCGAGCAGTGTGGATCTTCCGTCAACCAGTCCATAACCTATGATTTTGCCGTCCGTGGGAGTGCTTTCAGCCATGCCGGGCCTGTCCGAATGGGCGAATAACCCCAGCTCCTGGAAAGTGCCTCCGTCGAAAAAATAGGCTATCCGCTCACGGACATTGAGCTTGCCGGCCGCTTTTCGGGCCCTGAGCTTCTCTTCACCACCCATGTTCAGATGGTGTTTCTTCTTCTCATGGAAAAGTATCATTTTGTCTTTATGGCTCATGGCGCTCCGTCCCCCTCTCCATTCATGCTTCACGACCATTCCCGCTGACTCGACCTGCTTAACCCCGCTTTGGGCGAGACTTTAGCGGCGTGGGCCGTTCACCCCGCTATCCTCAGAGCAAGCTCGGGAGCCAAGTGGCCAGACTCGGCAGGAAGATCAAGATCAGGCCATAGACGATTCCCACCAGGAAAAAGAAAGGGAAAATGGCCCGGATGACATTTTGAGCTGGCTCTTCCGCAACGGCAGCTGCTGTGTAAGCCCCAACACAAACGGGTGGGGTGAGCAGGCCCATGCCCACAAAGCCGGTAAACACGATCATCAGGTGGAGAAGGTTGATATCCAGGGCCGCCGCTATGGGCGCAAAGATGGGCAAGGTCAGGTACATGATGGGGACGACTTCGATAAAAGTGCCCAAAATCAGTACAATAACCCCGCATGCCATAAGGAACAATACAGGCGTCACACCCACTGCAATAACCGCATCGATCAATTTGTGCGGGAAGCGGGTATAGGTAAGCGCCACAGACAGAAAGGATGCCGTAGCGATGATCGCAAAGATCATCGATGTTGTGGCGGCCGTCGCTTTCAGGGCATTCCAGAGTCCCTTGAGACTGAGCTCTCGGTAAACAAAAAAACCGATGATTACGGCCCAAATGCCGGCGACAGCCGCGGACTCCGTCGGTGTAAGCAGCCCGGAATATATGCCGCCCAGAATGAGAACAGGCGTCATGAGCGCCGCCCAGGCGGAGCCGAGGCTTTTCACAAACCTCCCCCATCCGGCCCGGGGCGTTCTCTCCATGTGTCGGCATTTCCAAATGACCACGAGGATAAGGAGTCCCCCGAACACAAAACCCGGGATGATTCCTGCGGCGAAAGCGTCGGCCACATTCTCGCCCGTAATGGCGCAATAGATGATGGCTCCGTTGCTTGGCGGGATCAGGGCATCCAGAAAACCAGAACAGGCAGCGAGGGCCGCGACGAAAGGTCGGGGATAACCCTTTTCCACCATAACGGGCACCATGATCGTCCCCACAGCCACAATGGCAGCCAGTATGGATCCGCAAAGGGCACCGAAAAAACCCATGGTCAGAACCATGGCGATCCCGAGACCCCCTCGCCAATGGCCTACCGCACTGGTGAAAACATCAACGAGCCGGCGAGCCATCCCGCCCTCAACCATGACCATGCCCGAGAACACGAAGAGCGGAATGGCCAGCAGGATATATTTCGTGATGGAGTCAAAGGTCACCTGTGTCAACACACTCCAGGGCAGATCGAGAGCGCCGACCACAACGAGGCTGCCCGACAACCCGAAAACGAGAAAAATGGGCACCGAAATGAAGAGTGTCATGAGCCCCAGGGCAATGGCAATGTGGATCATCATAAACCCCTTAGCCTTCTGTGGCTTGTTCGGCCCGACTGAGCTTTATGAGTGTCACCAACTCACCCCACAGCAACTCCACTGCGAACAAGATAAGGAGACCGAATCCAATGGGGAAAGGCAGGTAAGTCAGCCAGAATTTAAAAATGATCTCGGTGTGGGTTTCAAACCCCATCTCGTAGTAGTACTTGACAGCAATGATGCCGGCAATGAAAAAAAGGGCCGCCACCCCCACCACCACAGAGTAGACCACGATCAAGAGGAGGGACCTGGCCTTGCCCTCGAGTTTGACGGGCAGGATATCTACATTGATGTGCCGTTTGAGTTTGAGGAGGACTCCCATCATGGGAAAGACCACAACGGGAACCATGAGGCGGGGGAGTTCCTCCATAAACGCCCGACTGTGCCCAAGCATGTAGCGCCCCAAGGCTTCCAGGAAAATGGATACCACGTCGAACCCAATAATCACGGCGGAAAGGATCACGATGACTTTAAATAGAATGCCGGTCATCTTTTGGTAATATCCCAGTGCTTTCTCCATGCCCGAACGCCTCCATCTCACGACCGGGTAAGGTCACTGCCCGGTTTTGTCCGTTGTTTGATGTTTTCCATCCGGTAGCCGACAAGGGAGTTACGCTCGTTCCGCTTATCCCCCACATTGGTCCTCACCCTCCCCGCGCTTGAGGCCGGGGACTTCGAGAAGGGGGAGGAAAGTATTTTTGGATAAGGATTGAGATACGCCGACCCCTGGTCGGACAGCTTTACTTGTGACCCGCAAATTTCATGGCGGCTTCGTACAGCCCTGGATCAATGTTCTCGGCGATTTTCGGCCAGACCTGGTTCCTCTCGATCTCTATCAATCGTTTTAACTCGGCCGGAGGGAGTGTCGAGATGGTACCGCCATGTTTTTCGACAAATTCTTTCAGGGTATCATTGGAATAGGCTGTTACCCCATTGGTGGCTTCTTTGGAAATTCTGGGTCCCACATCATTGAGAACGATATCTTGAATATCCTGAGGAAGAGAATCCCACCATCTGACATTGGCGGCCACATAGGCATCCGCGTAGAAATTGTAAGGTTGCTGGGCATACTTGAGAAAATCCCACCAGCTATAGGCCGTGATGGCAGAGGGGACAGTCTGGAGCGTGTCGATCATGCCGCTTTTGAGAGCGGTGTAAACTTCTGCGGTGCTGACCTTGACAAAGTTGATGTTCAAAGGCTCGAAGGAATACCGTTCAGTTCCAATGAGCGTTCGGGCCTTGAGTCCTTTGAAAGCCTCCATACTGTCCAGTGGCCGTGCCGTGGTGAAGTAACACGTCGGGCCCACAGGAATGTAAGCCAGAATTTTGATGCCCAGTTTTTTCTGGAGAGCATCCCAGTATTTCTTGCCTACCGGGTTCCGTTCCCAGAAGTCGCGCTTTTGCTGGAAACTGTCGAAGAAGCGCATCATGCCGGAGAGGAAGAAATTCTTGTCCACCCTCATGAAGAGCACGCCCAGCACCCCGCCTATGTCCACGCTGCCCTGGGAAAGGGCCGGCACAATCTGAGCGATGCTGTAAAGCTGTCCGGAAGGGAAAACCTCGATGTCGAGTCGACCATTCGTGGCTTTCTTACATTCTTCAGCGAACTTGCTGGCCATAATGGCTGAATAATGCTTGGGACCCCAGTGGTACGACAGCCGACCCTTGTAGACGTCGCCTTCTGCGGCCAGAGCCCATGAGGTCATGGCCAGGATGATCACTGCTCCCACTGCAGAAAGAAAAATAGATCCCTTACTCTTACCCCATACGCTTGTTTCCTTCATGATGACCCTCCTTCCCTTGAAAGTGAACGTTTGCGTGGATGTCTACAAATCACACAAGGAGGCTTCAATGGACCTTGCGATCCAGGCCTTTCCAAAAGGGTTCCTTGAGCGTACGACGATCCACTTTGCCATAAAGATTCTTGGATATCTCCTTGATGAACGCCACGCTCTTAGGTTTCTTGTAGCTGGCCAGAGTCTCTCTACAATGCTGGATGATTTCAACCTCGGTTAATTCCACGTTCTCCTTAGGAACGACTAACGCTTTCACAGCCTCACCCCAAAGATCGTCTGGCACACCGATGACGGCCGCCTCCGCCACACCGGGGTGAGCCATGATGACATCCTCCACCTCTCGGGGATAGACGTTGAAGCCGCCGGAAATAATCATATCGGACTTACGGTCCATGATGTAGATATAGCCGTCTTCATCCACGGTACCCATGTCCCCGGTATGGAACCAGCCTCCTTCAAAAGCCTTCGCTGTCTCCTCCGGCATTTTCCAGTACCCCTTCATCAGCTTGTTGGAGCGAAGCAGGATTTCACCAATCTCTCCGGGAGCCACCTCTTTTCCGGACTCATCCACCACCCGCACTTCCACACCCATCGCCGGTTTCCCAGCCGAGGAAAGCCGCTTCAATTCCGCTTCCGTTCCTTCCAGGCGGTGATCTTCCGGGCCCAGAAAAGTGATGGGTTGGGCAATCTCGGTCATGCCGTAATTCTGTCGGAAAACATGGCCGAACACCTGAATGCCTTGTTTCAGGCGTTCCACCGCCATCGGAGCCGTGCCGTACCAGATGCGATTGACGCTGCTGAGATCATAAGATTTGAGATCAGGAAACATGAGCAAACGATACAGCATGGTCGGAATCAAAAGGACCGAGGTCACCCGTTCGCGCTCTATGGTCTTGAGGATTTCTTCTTCATCAAAACCCGGTAGGATAACATTGCTCGCCCCCCGGCAGTAGTAGACCATCATCATCAGTCCGGCTGCGTGGGTCAGGGGTCCGATGTTGAGGTTAACCGTATCTGGACCGACAGGCTGGTCCATGTTGATAAGCGTACTGGTCAAGACGTTGTAACCCACTCTGTAGGTCCACACAACGCCCTTGGGACTGCCGGTGGTTCCGGAAGTATATTGTATGCGCTCAATGTCGGCATCGTAATCCACTTCCACATCTGGAACCGTCTCCGGCTGATCTTTGACCAGTTCGTCGTAGGTCAGTCTGCCGGACTTCGGGGCGCCGACGACAATGACGTGCCTAAGACTCGGCACCATGGGCAGGACAGGCTCGAGAAGTTCCTGAAACGCCTCCTCGACGATCACCGCATCCGTCTCTGAATCGTTAAGCACATCAGCGTGTTCTCTGGCTGAGTGCCGCGCGTTCAGGGAAACGTAAGTCATGCCTGCTCGGGGGATGGCGAAGATGGATGTGGCGCTCTCCAAGCTGTTGTTCAAAAGTACCGCGACTTTGTCTCCCTTGGTGAGTCCCAAAGAGAGCAGACCATGGCTGAGTCGGTTCACGCGGGCGTCCATCTGGGAAAAGGTGAGCCGCGCATCCTTAAATATGATAGCGCTTCGGTGCTTGTATCGAGTCACCGGCCATATGAAAAGGACTCCAGGACGCATCCCTCACCACCTCCTACGACCTAACCAAATGCTTTGGGTTTCACCGGAAGATCAATTTGGGATGTGGACAAAAGGTAACGGGCTTTGCTGCGCAATAAGCCTCCGCCCTCACCGAGGTCGGCGGAGAGACCCTAATTGCGCTTGACTTTTATGGCGTAAGGCAACTCCTGGCGGTATCGGGTGACAACGTACTCTATGGGCTGATGCGCTTCGTCGAAATATACCGTCCTTACGACGAGCATGGCATCGCCTTTTCCGAGACCCAGATGTTTGGCTACGATAGAGTCGGCATGTCCGAGGGAGATGTTCTGCACGCCCTCTACGACCTGGATACCCGCCATTTTCTCCAGTTGAGGAATGAAGGGATTCCCATCAAGGCTCTCCAGGGGGATTCGCGAACCAAACCGAAAAGGAAGATAGTAAGTCACGAAAGATATGGGATGACCCTGGAACCAGCGGGTGCCTCTAATCTGAAAGACGAAACGATCTTGAGGGTTCTTCAGCTTTCCCTTTACATCCTTATTGTTGGAGACCATGCCGAGTTCATGGATCCTGAAGGACATCTTGGAACCGAAGTGGAAAATATCATTGAGGTTTTCTACGGTGGGAGGGGATGACTTCCATCCCTCTTGGCCGTTCAAGTAACAACCCGAACCCTTGACACTACGGATGAAGCCCTCTCGGGCGAGTACGGCTTTGGCATTTCGGATCGTGGGTCGGCTGACCCCATATGCCATGGATAGCTCCTCTTCCGTCGGGAGCTTGCTGCCCGGAGACCACGCACCGGCAAGGATCTCGTTGCGGATCAGATTGGCAACCTGATAATAGAGCGGCAAAGGACCATGGGATAACATTTCAGATGCATTTCCTGATATCGATTGAGACATGGGACACTCGCTTACCGTGATAGGCACAACATGTATTTTTCCCTTCTGATGCAAACCGGCTCTAAACGCGCATCATCCGGTATCTTGGACCCAACTGTTCAGGCAGCACTTCATACGCCTGTTCAACCCAGTCGCACAGAATGGGCCGGGTGTCTCGCGGGTCGATAATATCTTGAACACCAAATCTCTCAGCAGTGCGGAAAGGTGACTGGAGCTGGTCATAGTAGGTCTCAAGTTCCCTCCTTCTGGCTTCAGGGTCTTCGGATGCTTCAATCTCCCTCTTGTAAGCCGCATCTACGCCGCCCTCTACAGGCAAAGATCCCCAGATACCGGACGGCCAGGCGTATCGTAGGTTCAAGTCATGGTGACGGCCGTAGTAGGAGCCGGCCACGCCAAATGCCCTCCGAAGAATCATGGCTACCCAGGGCACTTTGCTCTGGGCAATCGCGTGGAGGGCCCGGACCGCGATTCGAATAGTCCCCGCCTTTTCTGCTGCCAGGCCGACCATCACCCCCGGCTGATCCACGAAGTTAACGATGGGAAGGTGGAACGTATCACACATATCCACAAAACGGATCACCTTCTCAGCCGCCGCAGCATCCATGCCACCGCCAAAAAACCTCGTATCGTTGATCATGGTGCCAACGGGGTGCCCATTGAGTCTGCCCAGCGCCGACACGACGGATTGTCCCTGATATCGACCAATTTCAAAAAGGGAATCTTGGTCAAAAACCAGACTCAGGAGTTTTCGGGCATCATAAGGGCGCTTTCGGCTACGAGGCACGATGGATAGAAGCTCTTCTTCGCGGCGGTTCGGATCGTCGTCGGATGGGAGTCGGGCAGGCAGGTGATACACGCTGGATGGCAGGTAGGCGAGGAATTGCCTGATTTGCCTGAACGCCTCTTCTTCGCTTTCAGCCTCATTGTCGACCACGCCACTGCCGCGAGCGTGGATCCTGTAACCGCCCAGCTCTTCCTTGCTCAAGCTCTCACCCGTAGCCGGTGTCACGACGGGAGGGCCTGCGGCAAAGACCTGGCTGGTCCCTTTGACCATAACCGAAAAATGGGACCCGATGACTCTCACCGCACCCAATCCGGCCACAGATCCAAGGGCGGCACTTGCGACCGGAATGATTCCCAGTATGTCCGCATACTTCCAGTCCTTGTATCCAGGCAGCTTGGTTGCCCCCATTTTTTCGAGGAGCTTGACACTTCCGCCGGCCGTGTCCACGAGGCGGACCAGGGGTAAACGCATCTCCTGAGCCAGCGTTTCCGCCC
The DNA here is from genome assembly GCA_050050615.1 of Desulfobacteraceae bacterium. Lineage (GTDB taxonomy): Bacteria > Desulfobacterota > DSM-4660 > Desulfatiglandales > HGW-15 > JASFTV01. The sequence goes on along the minus strand of JASFTV010000073.1, from coordinate 319 downwards.
ATATCCATTTGTCGGGATTCGTGGCCTCGGACGAGCCGCCACGCACGGTGAAGTCTTCAGCGGAGACCACGACACGGCGACCGCCAATACGTCCGGTGCCGATGACCACATTCGCCGGGGTAAAGGCGATGAGTCGACCGCGGTCATCGTATTCAGCCGCCCCGGTCAGGGCTCCTATCTCATTGAAACTGTCTCGATCGAGAATTCTATCAATGCGCTCTCGGGCTGTGAGCTTACCGCTTTCGTGATGCCGAGCCACACTCTCAGGCCCACCCATTTTTTTGGCCAGCTCCCGACGCCGCGCGATCTCCTCTACCTC
>JASFTV010000072.1:0-13133 GCA_050050615.1 Desulfobacteraceae bacterium | reverse complement strand
AGCTTTCAATTGTCGGGAATGGCTCGATTGATCCTGCAATTGGGAACGGCGGGGGACAAAAAGATGCTTGATCTATTCTTTGTTTACTGTTATATAGACAAAAATATTCTTGAGACATCCAGACTAAATGCTCTTTGGAAATCGTGTCTATACGACCTTTGAGGGCGTCAAGAAGACGCTTTCCCGCGTTGCTTTAGCCTTAAAACATGGGCGACCATGATTTCATGCAAAGGCCATTCGCACCAGGCTCATCTGTCATCCCTCAACGGGCTCATCATATCATCCCTGAGATTTTCTCTGCCATGCTTTTCCCGAATTGCGATGAAATCATCTTGTATAGCCGTTTTTGTGCAAATGCCTAGCAGGCGTCCTCCGTTGGCTGCAGATTTTTTTGTCTGTATAGCCAGTAGGGATGCACTTTTCTGCCCTTAAGTCTATTTCATTGTCGGGTACGGAGAAAAACTCCGTGTTCTCCCGCAGCACGAAAACGGCGACAAATGGTTTGGCAGTGCAGGGACTTCGTTCTCACCTTCTCTTTTAGGCATGTTCCCACATCTGTTTGTCACCGCCTAAACATAGATCACTTTAATGCCATTGAGTTCGACAACATGAAAGCTGCCTATCCCCAAAACTCACTGGGCGAGGATGATCACGTTCAACATTTGGGGGCGCGAACTCATTCAATTTAACCCTTTACATTTACATCATGAGCGAAATTGCCTGGAAAGGTATTTCTCACATCAACTTATTTATATTCACGGGAGGCATTCATGAATCAGGCAAAAGATGGAGATAAAGTAAGAGTACATTACACAGGAACACTGGAAGACGGTACCGTGTTTGACAGTTCCAAAGGACGCGATCCGCTTGAATTTACTATCGGAAACGGAGCAGTTATGCCCGGCCTTGAAAAGGGTATCGTGGGCATGGAGACTGGGGAATCCAAAACGCTTTCAATCCCACCGGAAGACGCGTTTGGGGAAAGGCTAGATGAGCTCGTGGTGGAGGTAAATAAAAGCGACCTACCCGACACTATCGAGCCTGCCATAGGAAAATGGCTCAAAATGCTCCAACCGGGTGGCAGCCCAATCGAGTTAGTGATCACGGGTGTGAGTGAAGATACCGTAACCCTGGATGCAAACCACCCGTTGGCCGGACGCACATTGCTTTTCGATATCCAATTGGTTGAAATCACCTAGGATTCTGTTCCCTTGGGTAACCCTGAACACAAAATTAGAGGCTGAACCTTGATAGGAACGCAGTGTTTTGTGGATAATACGGTTTAGCCTTAAGCTTTTGTTTTCCATACAAGTTAATTTAACTTCAGTTTCCACAATTTATCAAGGGGGTTAGAATGAATATCTATGTAGGTAATTTGTCGTACGATGTCACAGAAGATGAACTAGAACAAGCCTTTGCCGCTTTTGGGAAGGTGGACTCCACCAAGATCATAAAGGATATGTACAGTGGCAGGTCACGAGGGTTCGGATTTGTGGAGATGTCCGGAACAGATGAAGGCCATTCCGCAATCAAGAACCTGAACGGCACGATGTTGAAAGGACGGACGCTTAAAGTCAGCGAAGCTCGCCCGCAAGCTCGTCGAGGCGGAGGCGCGAAAAGACAAGGTTCCTGGCGACGCTACTAGCCATTCGTCCTACGAAGATAATATCTCATCCTTCTGACCAGCATCCTGGCTTACATGATGTTTTTGGATCTTGAATACGCCTTACCGTTTTTGAGGGCGTACAGATAGAATCGAATGGACTTACTCAGAGGGGGTTGATCATTGACTATCGTTGAATTCGAAGTCGGCCAAAAATACGAGAATGTGAAGGGAGTCTTCGAAGTCCTTTCCATCAAAGGAAATGCCATGCGTATCCGCTGGCACAGTGGAGAAGAAATTACGACCACTGTATCCTTGCAAAGACAAATCATTATGCGTATGGAAAAAGAACAACAAAATCGAAAGTGACAATGAACATGTTAAAACATATGACTATCTCAGCATTGGCTGTTGATTCCGTAACAAAAAGCCCCATTGTGATCCTAAGAGAAGTTGACGGGGAAAGAACCCTACCCATATGGATAGGGTTCCTTGAGGCCAATGCCATTGCCAGTGAATTGGAAGGCATGAAGTTTTCCAGACCCATGACCCATGATCTACTGAAGAATATCTTAGAGTTGATTAACGTTAAAGTGAAAAGCGTAGAAGTGTGCGGCCTGAAAAACAATACATACTACGCCTCAATCCATATCATTCATAATGACAAGGAGATTTCTATAGATGCGAGACCGAGCGATGCTTTGGCGCTTTCCTTGAGAGTGAACGCCCCCATATATGCGGCAGAAGAGGTAATCAATCGATCCAAACAGATACACTTGAAAGCAGAACCAGACGATACCTCGGAACAAGGGAAGAAGTGGCAGGATATTTTGGAAAAGTTGGATCCGGACGATTTTGGGAATACATAACGCGAACCTATATGGGATCCAAGATCTAACCCTCTTGATTCCTCACTCCGTCGAAATCGAGAGCTTTTGAAGCCCCACAGATGAGAAACCATTTTCCCACTCAGCACTCGATTTCTCCTCGACTTCCAATCCGTCCTTGTCCAAAAAAGGGCTCCTGGTTTCCCTGGGTGATGGGGCATCGTGTAAAAACAGGCGCTTATATGGTGGAAACCCTAGATTTTGATTTATTTTGGACACCAGTGTTCCAATCCCTTGTTAAATCCCGAATTTCCGGTCACCGCCCAATAGCTCAATAGATATCCCCTTGCCTCCGGTCGATGGAGCCTACCCGGAGGGCTGGAAGCCTATGGGCTGGAAGCGGGCCCGGAGGGAGAAAATGGGAACGGATACATTTTTGGGAACCGAGCAAAGCTTTAGGAAGGATGGATCCTGTGGCTGAGACCTTGTTCTGGGTTTATCTGATCAACGCTATTCTTCTAATCAATCATGAGATTGATTCAGCTTTTTGGAAGGAATGGGATTTGTTTCACCTTCCCGGTGGAATCTCTGGATTTCTGCTGCTTCATTTCCCGATCCTATTTCTCATCTTATACGGACTCATTCTGGTCTTTAAGCAGTCTTTTTGGGGCCTCATCTTTTCCTTACTCCTGAGCTGCGGAGGCTTGTTTGCTTTTTCAATTCACACCTATTTCATCAAAAAAGGCAGAGATGAGTTTACAATGCCCATTTCACTGTTTTTGCTGAGGGCAACGCTCGCTGTATCCGTCGTTCAGGCGGCTCTCAGCATTTATTTGTTAACCGAACAAATCTTTACAGGATAAGACGTCGCTCCACCTTCCACCAACTTGCGGCTGTGGTTTTGTGGGGCACAGTCACACGACTCAGGTCCAGCCCGAACGGCAGGGCTCCTAGGATTCGGTGAAAATCGATTTAATGACCCACTCTATATAGGTAGTCCCTAACCTTTCCGAGCACGATGCGAGGGATATCTTCCTTTTTGTCGACGGCGTATATTTCAACGTTCTTGCGCAAAGCCATGCACTGTCGGAAAGCATCAACGTGCCTGTTGTCTCCGATGTGTACGGCTGTGACCCGGTTTTTGCATTCATTGAAATACTGGACCAAGGTTTCGAGGTTGGTGATCTGCATGTCCGTGATAAGAAATATATCAGGTACTTTGTCTGTTTGAAGGGCTTCGATATTCTCGACAAGGAGTCTGGTTCCTCCTCCGAAATAATGGCAAAGCGTGCGGTAGATGACTTTCCTGTTGCGGGAATAATTGAGGATCTTTTGGCCTCCTGAACGGGCGTCGCTGAAGTTGTAGACCGCCACTTCCGCGTCGTTTCTCAGATAAGCATCGCAGGCGCACGCTGCACCCAGCACGGCATATGAAAGGCGCTGTTTGGGATCTGTCATGCTTCCTGAGGAATCAATGATCACAATGCAATCTGGTATGCCTTCCTCTTCGCCGAAAATCTCTCCTTCCAGACGCCGCCAGGTTTGTGTAATTCCTGGCATGATCTTTCCAAAGCTCGTCCACGGGTCGATATCCTGGTATGGCTTTCCCACTTCCCAGGGGACATGGTGATGCGGATAAAGGGACCCGCTCTTTTCGGTCGGCGTCTTCCGAATCGGCAGCAGGTAGTTCTCCGCGAGCTTCATGTAGTAAAGGATGTCCGCATCAATGGATCGGCCGGGCCCCAAGCCCATCCCCTGCTCCCTGGGCTCGATCCCCTCTAAGATTTCTTCCTCAAAATCACGAATGATCTCCTTGAAATCAGAGGGTGCGGCTGCATCCAGGGCAAGATCTTTGAGGCCCTGCTCTATTTCCTGGGAGGAGTACTGCTGAAGGTTGTGGCTACCCATCGGGCTCGGTTCGTTCGAGCCCCCCAATTCCTCCTCCATCTCCAGGAGGGCCTTGACGGCTTTTGCAAAACGCCTGATGCTATCCCTCCAGAGACTCCGATCCAGGTATGGAAGTCGGGAGAGCTTCCTTGAAATATCCTTGTGTCCTTCTACTCCCAGATCCACCCCCCAGATCCTCTGATACAGCGCGTGAATGGCCTCATCGAGCGGCCCTCTTTTCATCTGCCGATAGATTTTAGGAAGAGGGGTATCTTTCTGGCTGACACAATGGGTGTCCGCAACCACGTCCATGAAGTAATCTGTGGCCTTCTGGGCCATTTCCTTGTCTTTGAGTACCCTTTTTGCCTCCCCGTAAAGCCTGAGATGGTTTGCAAGATCCCAAGGGCAACAGAGGTAGTGGGAAACGGCATGGTCCAGAAGCCCCTCGACAAGGGCGTGCTCTTCCATTTCCGGAGACATCTCTGATACGAACTCTCTGGAAATGGAGATCTTCTTTCCTTTTATATCCAAGCCGACACGCTCCTCTCCCTCTCCGCATTTAGGCGTCGGGAGTTCAGGGAAGAGGTGCTTCCTTCTCACCCTTGACCAAACTTCTTCTAGAATCTCATCCAGTTTCGCCATCGTCCTTCAGTCCACAACCTCCCCCCGCGCGGGCATGATTTTGGATGCCTGTCCCATTGAATTTGATATATTCAACCACTCGTATCCAAAATAAATCAAAATGTGCGTTTTTCTCCGTATAAGCGCCTGTTCTTACGAGACCTTTGAAAAACAACTCTCTACGTCATTGCGAGGAGCGAAGCGACGTGGCAATCTCCTTGACTTTGCACGCTATTGTGAGATTGCTTCACTTCGTTCGCAATGACCTTGGCCGGTTTTTCAAAGGTCTCCTTACACCATGCTCCATGCTGCCCAGAATTCAGGTTCCGTTCGTCACCTGGGCAGAGAGTCATGGGGATCGGTTTTTGAAAAAACTCAATAATGCTCCTCCAGTTCTTGGGGCACAACGAGCTTTCCCCGCTGATAGATTTTCCCGCCGAAGCGGCTCCGACCCAAGCTTCCGATCGAGCCATCCACATGGATCTCCCCCCCTCGCATCCACTCACCGGTTTTCTGGCCTGTATACCCGGTAATCAGTATTTCACCGTTCATCATGCCGGCCCCGCACCAGTTCCCTGCCGACCCTTCCACCACCAGGCGTCCCCCGGAGAGGCCTGCACCAATGAAGTCACCGACGTTTGCCTGAAGTATGAGGGTCTTGCCTTCGGGTAGTCGGTATCCTAGAAAATGAAAGGTTCGCTCATAATCCTGGAGCCTTAGCACGATGTGGTCTTCTTGGGCATGGTTTATCAAAGCGGAGAGGTAGATTCCGGCGGGTCCAGATATCATGTATGGAATCTTTTTGGCGCTGTCCAGCTCAGCGCAGAACTCATCGATATCGTCCTGATCGAAATGAAGTTCTCGGATACCGTTGACGGCAGCGCTATAAGTTCTGACCACGTGGCTGTGTTCAACGAGCCAGACCAGATCTTTGACCTCCTCCTCCACCAGGCGAAGATAGCCTTCCAAAATGCGGTCCATGATCTTCTGTTTGTCCCGCACGATGCGCTCCAAGGGGATTTCTTTTTTGCGATAGGGAACTGAACGAAAGTCCAAGAAAGGGTTTTTCATTCCTCAAAAACCTCCTCCCCCAGGTCTTTGCGGATCTCCCAATAAACGGGATGATCTCCTTGGATGGGTTCCATCGCCTCTCCTTCCATGATACGGCAGGCAATAGCCAGAGCGTTCTTCACCTGGGGCCCTTGTTCCATGTAACGCCTGTGCATTTCCATGACGGCCTGTTTTGCCATATAGATTTCAAGGGGATCGCTGCGCGCTTCTTTCTCGCGTTGAGCCACGATTTCATCTTTCCACTGGATTCTATGAGCGAGTGTGAACGCCAGAACGGCCTTGAGGTGTTCTAAACCCACCTCTTCATCCCCCAGCAACCAGGCCAGGGCCTGGGAGAAGTTTCTCGCACTAATGGGGAAGCGGTTGGAGATACAGTTTCGCACCGCATTGCATAGATAACCCGTGAAGTGGCATCCCTCCTCACAGCCTTCGTGAGATCGCTTTTGCCCAAAGCGGTGACAGAACGAGAGCTCTGAGAGGACAAAGCGAAGGAAGGCATTAAAGTCCAAGTCAAAGGGGATCTTTTCCTTCTCTAACCGGATGGTCTCCCGGTCTGTACGGGAGAGGGTCTGGATCCCGAGCTTTTTCGCCAACACCTTTCCGAATCGATCGCACATCTCCTCAACTCGCTCCACGCGGACCTGGTAGGGCAGCCTCTCGCTCAGGATACGTTGCAATTCCCCTTCCAGCTCCTCATGACGAAGTGCCATCCCATCCGACCCCTGCGCCCCGATGAGGAAGGCCAAATTGGCGCCTGGATGCTTGGATTCCACCATGACGTCAAAGCGATCAATCAAAGGGGCGATAATTGTATTGGTGCCCCGATCCTGATAGTTCGCGGTTGCAAAGAGGCAATACTCCCTGTTAATAATGGCGTCATTGAGGTATTCCCAGTTCCCGCGGTCCACACCGTCTAGTATCATACTCTGTTTGGTCTCTGGCAGTCGGTTAATCTCGTCCACGATTTTGATGGGTAGCAATGCGAAGTGGGACCACACCACCACTTCCTCTCCCTGGTTAAGCTTGCCCAGGTCTGGCCGGCCGATGATTTTCTCTTCTGTCTGCTCAGGGTGGCCAGGCACCTCACTGGCCCAGATGGTCCCTAGGGGAAAACGGTACAGAAGAGAACAGACATACTCGGCAGAGGTGGTCTTTCCGAGGCCTGGTTCACCGATGATGAGCTCCTTTCCTTGACAGAGCCCCGTGAGCAGACTCATTAGCAAGGCGGCGTTGAACCCCTCCCCTTTGATCCATATATCCGGGCGATTCATATATAAGTTTTCCTGGATGTAATTGTAGATCCCCCAGATAGCCTTATTTAATGCCCCATTCTTTTCGAAATTCATCGTGACCCCATTTCCATCTCTTAAATGTCAGTCCTTTAATTGGAGATTCTCGCTTCTTGGGGACCAAAGTCCTCCAAGGTAAACGCTTGCTAAAGCCCGAGATAACGAAGCGACATGCAGAAGGGTATGGTCCAGCTCGTAGGAGTTGCCCTTACCATCACGCCTTGCCCCAAAACCTTCCGGGACAAAAGGACCCCCTCTGTCGAGCTTGCGAAACTCTTCCCTCAGTTGATTGTATTCGACGGGATGTCCTCTCGGGTATATTCTCGCCTGTGATCGGAATGTGGATTCAGCGTGAACGGTTAAAAAGACAAGCGTGGCGAGACACGGCGGTCTTTTGAGAATGATAAAAAGAGTCGCATCTGATCAAAAACGCTGCAGCAGCGAATGCAATAAGCTGATAGGAGCAATGGCAAATGCGTGTTGACGAAGATTCCTTCTGCGACTATCAGCCACAAAAACATCCTAAATGGTAGAAAATCCCGTTTCAAAGACGGTACAAGAAAAGAGTAAATAAAGGGCAGAATCATGTCAACGGAAAAGTGGCAAACGTGGATCGTGGTCTTTATGAGATAACGCAGATATGAGAGAGTTGGAGGTTCCTATACTTGAAAAGGGATCTGTCACCTTTTCTCCTATCCTACCGGAACCCTGACCACGGAATCTTCCATCATTCTGATAAGATGGAAGGCCCGCAAAAAACAATCTATTTCGATTCCACCATCCATTTTTTCCACAAGCCCTTGCTCGCTCTGTCTGGAAAATAGACCTTGACAATACCCGACCGCTCTAGTAGATTTCGTTACGTAGAGGTTCTTAAAGAACGGCTGCTCGAATTCCCCTGGAAAACGACATTTCGTCTAACGCCTGCACCTGATATTCGATTTTTTCACTTCCTGTGCCAAATTTGGGTCGCTTCTCAGCTCCTGGTGGCATCCGGTCGCCGGGATGATCGCCCACGAGAGGGGCTTACGCTGTAAACCAAGCTAAAGCTGCAAGGCGAAGAGATCACAAAGCACACCCGATATTTGGTTTGAGGGCGCGAACGCGATCCGAGTCTTGGTTTCGTTCAAATCCAAAAGACACTTTGGGGACGAACCACCGAGGAAACAAACTGTGACCAAATTCTTGTTTTCCACAGAACTTGAAAGTTTTGCGGCAAGGGGTTCCCTTCCGGGTGTTACCTAAATAACCGCTGTCCACTCAACTTCCGATATGTGCAGCGTGAATTAACAACTGTACAAATGCGACGCCTTTCCCTCCAAGACATAAAGACATGAGCAAAGCTTTGTATTCGGCATCGGCGGATGCAACCTTACAGAATATAGACTCTGTCATGTTGATGCATTCAAATGCAACGGTGTTGCTCCATATCGGTACAGCAGGACAAACGGATAGCGCACTTTCTTTTTTGCTTTTGCTGAACTGAAAACTTCACTCCCTGAGACCATGAGCACGTATTGACTTATCATTGATATAGCAGATGGTTCAACGAGATGAGTTTCATGCTGAATCTTTGAACTGTTGTTCCTGTCTTCTCCCACTCGAACCCATGTTTTTGTGTGTCCAAAGGACTTTGGCTTAGCGCCAAAAGGTGGCCCAAACTTGTTGCTCGCATCAGACATTACGAGGTGGCGTCGCCGACTGAATAGTGCACACGCTGAGGGAGAAGTTCGGCGATGATGACCTGAATGAAAGGAAGGACGTCATGGATCAAAAGAAGCGAATTCTTATTATTGACGATGACCCGGATTTTGCTTCAGCTATCCAGAAAATCTTGACAAAGGCCAGCTATGATGTGGATAGCGCGGGTAGTGTACAGGAAGGGGTGAAAGCGATTGAGGAGAATAGGCCGGATCTTATTCTCCTGGATGTGATGATGGAGAATTATGATGATGGCTTCAATATGTGTTATGACTTGAAACATGATGATCGTTACAAACACATACCGATTATCATTATTACAGCGGTTACAGAGGTCACAGGCTTGAAATTTGATCCTGAAACAGACGGGGAATATCTTGAGGCGGAGGGGTATCTGCAGAAGCCGATCAGCGCAGAGGCGCTCTTGGAGAAGGTCGCCAGCCTTGTCTGATATCTCCACCGTTGAGATCCTGAGAAGGGGTTCCCAGGGTCCACAGGGGTAATTATCCTTCAAAAATGAAAGAAACGGAGATAATATCCAAAGTTGATGGAGTCATAAATGCCGGCTGAAAAGGGACGTATTTTGGTCATAGATGATGAAGAGGTAATTCGAGATGCCTGCACCCAGGCCCTTACAAGAAGTGGGCATGTTGTTCAGACCGTGGAAAATGGAGATCTCGGACTCCATCAGGTTCAAGAATTCGATCCGGACCTCGTATTGATAGATCTGAAGATGCCGGGCAAGAGCGGCATGGAGGTTCTGGAGGAGCTAGAAAATACACACTCAGAGTTGATCAAGATTGTCATCACAGGTTATTCCACTGTCTCATCTGCGGTGGAAGCCATGAAAAAAGGCGCTTATGATTTCATACCCAAGCCTTTTACACCCGAAGAAATTCGTCTTATTGTTGAACGCGGTCTTGAAAGGAGACGTCTTCTCTTAGAACGGGAGGCTCTGAGAAGGGAACAGGAGGCGATAAGGAGAAACATGATATCCCTTGTCTCCCATGAACTGAGGGCCCCTCTGGCAGCCACCATTCAGTACCTGGAAGTCATCCTCGCTGGCATGGCAGGCGAAGTTTCTGAAGAAGCGAGGGAAATGATCGAGCGCTGCAAAATTAGAGCTCGTGAGATGCTGGAGCTGTTCAGCAGGTGGCTCAACCTTGCGACCTTCGATCTGCAAAGAACAACAGACCGGTTTAAGGATGTGAGCTTACACGATATTGCCACGAAATCCATTGAGCTTTTGACGCCACTTGCCGAAGAGAAGAAGGTAAGCCTGATCCTGGAAAGCGCAGATAATCTACCGCCCATTAAAGGCAACGAAGGATCCTTGGAAGAGATCTTTAACAATCTACTCAGTAACGCCATTAAATACAATAAGGAAGGCGGGTGGGCAAAGGCGACCCTGTATATGGAGGACGAAGAGATATGCCTTGAAATCAGAGACAATGGAGCCGGGATCCCTAAGGAACATCTACTCAGAATATTCGATGAATTTTATAGGGTAGACGGCCGGAGAAATGCCCCGATTAAAGGGGCGGGTCTCGGGTTGGCGATTGTCAAAAAATTGGTAGATGCCCATGGCGCTGCGATAGACGTAGAAAGCACTCTCGGAGAAGGGACGACCTTTAAGGTGATTTTTCCGAAGGACTACAGGCCCCGAGACGAAGAGTAAAAACGACACACCCGGTCGAACGGTTATGACTCAGGCATGAAGGAGAAAGGGATGGAAGCCGAAACAAAAACGATTCAGGATGTTGATCTTGTCTTTCAGCCTCAATTCGCAAGGGTTGAGAGAATCTTACCTCAGATAGCCCATCACAGGCTTTTCCAGCTCAAATTTCTTGATAAAGAGGTTGAAAAGGCGTTCTCGCATGCGCCAGGTCAGTTTGTCGAGTTGACCGTGCCAGGTGTAGGGGAGGCCCCCATATCCATTTCATCACCGCCCACGAGGCCCGGAATCGTCGAGCTTTGCGTCCGAAAGGCGGGTTCGGTGACCAGTGCCCTATTTGAACTGCAGAAAGGGGATCTTGTTGCTCTAAGGGGTCCCTTCGGGACCGGCTTCCCATTGGATCTTCTAAAGGGTCAGGATTTATTGCTTGTGGCTGGAGGCTTAGGCCTGGCCCCTTTACGATCCCTACTTTATGCGGTGCTTGATGACCGTGCAAGCTATGGAGATTTGGTCTTAATGTACGGCGCGAGAAACCCGGATGATCTGCTCTTCAAGTATGAACTGCTTGCGTTAATGAACAGGACGGATATGCGATATCTTCTAAGTGTGGATGTCGACGAAGAGGGCATCTGGCGGCAATACATCGGGGTGGTCACGGGGTTGTTTCAGAAAATTGAATTGAATGCTGAAACGACATTTTGTGCCCTGTGCGGCCCCCCCATAATGTACCGCTTTGTCTGTCAAGAGTTATTAAGAAGTCGGATTCCTCGAGAACGAATATTTATGTCCTTAGAAAGGATGATGAAATGTGGCGTGGGAAAATGCGGGCACTGTGCAATCGGTGAATACTATTGTTGCACGGATGGACCGGTTTTTAGATACTCAGATGTTCTTCATATCAAGGAGGCGATCTAATGTCCCAAACTCTCGTCGTATGCCCCTTTTGTGGGTGCGGTTGCAATTTCTACCTTGAGGAAAAAGAGGGCAAGGTGGTCGGGCTGACACCAAGTCGTACGCATCCTGTTAATCAAGGGGCGCTCTGTGCCAAAGGGTGGAGGGCCTATGAGTTCATCAATCATCCGGACAGGCTGACATCGCCCATGGTCCGAGATCACGGCATTGTCCGGAATACGACGTGGAATGAAGCAATTGACGTGGTCTCCCGGAAGCTCATGGATATAAAAAGGCAATATGGAGGGGATGCCCTCGCCTTTCTGTCGTCAGCCAAAGTATCCAATGAAGAGAATTATCTCTTTATGAAAATGGCGAGGGCTGTCTTCAATACCAACAATGTGGATCACTGTGCCCGTCTCTGACACTCCTCGACGGTGGCTGGACTAGCCGCCTCTTTCGGCAGCGGTGCTATGACCAATTCCATCCAGGAATTCGAGGAAGCGGAGGTCTTTTTCGTCATCGGCTCCAATACCACGGAACAGCATCCCTTGATCGCCTCCAAGATCATTCAGGCTGTTCGCCAAGGGAAAGCCAAGCTAGTTGTCGCTGATCCCCGTGAAATAAACTTGGCAAAACTGGCAACCTTATACTTGAGACAAAAGGTTGGAACAGATGTCGCCCTACTCAATGGCCTGATGCATATTATTCTTAGGGAGGGGTGGGAGGATAAAGAATTCATTACATCCAGAACGGAAAACTTTGAACAACTTAAGGCGGTTGTTGCCGAATACACACCGGAGAGGGTCGCAGACATAACCGGCGTTGATGAAGATTCCTTGAGAAAGGCAGCTGAACTGTATGCCCGTTCCAAAAGAGCGATGATTGTGTATGCCATGGGCATAACACAGCACATCACGGGAACGGATAATGTAAAATCCTGCGCCAATCTGGCCATGCTGACCGGGCATTTGGGGTCCCCTTCCACCGGCGTAAACCCTCTCAGGGGACAGAACAATGTCCAGGGCGCCTGTGACATGGGAGCCCTTCCTAACGTCTATTCAGGCTACCAGCCTGTGACGGACCCGAAGGTTCGACAGAAATTTGAGGAGGCCTGGGGAGTGACCGGCCTCAATGGCAAGCCTGGACTGACTGTCACAGAAATGATAGCTGCTGCTGAAAAAGGAGATATCAAGGCTCTCTATGTGATGGGAGAAAATCCGGTGGTTAGCGATCCGGATGCCCGTCACGTTGCAAGGGCGTTGCGAAGACTTGATTTTCTTTTGGTTCAAGACATCTTCTTCACAGAAACCGCTAACCTTGCCGATGTGATCTTGCCTGCCGCAACCTTCGCAGAAAAAGAGGGGACCATGACCAACACCGAAAGGCGGGTTCAGCTTTCCGGGCAGGCGATAGCGCCACTTGAAGGAACCATGCCGGACTGGAAGATCATCTCTGAAATATGCTCTAGAGCTGGGCACCCTCTCAATTACGAAAGTTCAATGGAGATCTTAGAGGAGATAAACAGGGTGACGCCCTCTTACGGAGGGATCACGCATAACCGCTTG